>NZ_JBIVOW010000011.1:259297-267094 GCF_044754325.1 Streptomyces sp. NPDC093097 | reverse complement strand
CGCGGGGTGATGGGGCGCGAGGTGACGAGGCGCGAGGCGACGAGGCGCGAGGCGCGGGGTGATGGGGCGCGAGGCGCGGGGTGATGGGGCGCGAGGTGACGAGGCGCGAGGCGACGAGGCGCGAGGCGCGGGGTGATGGGGCGCGAGGCGCGGGGTGATGGGGCGCGAGGCGACGAGGCGCGAGGCGACGAGGCGCGAGGTGACGGGGGCGCGAGGTCACCCGGTCCATCGCACCGGCAGTCGGCGCACGCCGCGGACGAGCATGCCCGGTACGTATTCCAGGGGTTCGCAGGTGTCGAGGCGCAGATCGGGGTGGCGCTGAAGCAGGGAGCGGACCGCGGTGCCGGCTTCGAGGCGGGCCAGGGGGGCGCCCAGGCAGTAGTGGATGCCGTGGCCGAAGGAGAGGTGCCCGCGGGGGGTGCGGGTGAGGTCGAAGCGTTCGGCGTCCTCGAAGCGTGCGCCGTCCCGCCCGGCCGCGGCGAGCGATACCAGTACCGGATCGCCCTTCTCGAAGCGGGCACCGCAGAAGTCCATGGCTTCGGTGGCGAACCGGTAGGTCGAGTTCTCCGTCGGACTGTCGTAACGCAACGTCTCCTCGACCGCGTTGCCGGTCAGGGAGAAGTCGGCCCGCAGCAGGGCGAGTTGGTCGGGGTGGCGGAGCAGTGCGAGCACGGTGTTGGAGATCAGGCCGACAGTGGTCTCATGGCCGGCTGCCAGCAGCAGGAAGGCCATACCGACCACTTCTTGCGGGCTGAGCCTGTCGCCCTCCTCGTCGGTGGTGCGCAGCAGGGCACTGAGGAGGTCCTCGCCCGGCTCTGTGCGTTTTCGGTCGATGAGGTCGGTGAGATAGGCGTTGACGGCCCCTACGGCCTCAACGGTCGCCTCGGGCGAGGAGGAGGCCACGATCTCGTTCGACCACTGCCTGAACGACTGCCGGTCCAGATCCGGTACGCCCAGCAGTTCGCAGATCACCGTCATGGACAGCGGGAAGGCCAGCGCGGCGACCAGATCGGCCCGCCCACCTGGGGCCTGGTCCATGGTGTCCAGGAGCTGTGCGGTCAGGGTCTGGACCCGGGGGGCCAGGGCCTCGATCCGCCGTGCGGTGAACGCGCGGGTCACCAGGGCACGCAGGCGCGTGTGGTGGGGCGGGTCGCTCTCCACCATGTTCTCGTTGATCGGCAACGCGGCGGCCGGCCAGACCCCTTGAGAACGCCAGTCCTTGCTGAAACGGGCATCAGCAAGGATACGGCGGCCTTCCTCATGGCGGACCACCAGCCAAAAGGGCCGTTCCTGGCCGGGGATCCGGACCCGGTGCACCGGCCCTTTCGCGCGCAACCGCGCGTAGAGGGGGTAGGGGTTTTCGACGAATTGCGGGCCGTAGGCGGCGAGGTCGACCACGGTTTCTTCTCGCGCGCCATGAGCGGTCTTCGCGTTCATTGCGGCAGTCCTTCCCCAGAACGTTGTCAGTTCAGGTACGGGTGCCATCCTGTGAAGCGAATGTGTCGTTCTGAGGTAGGACAGACGTCAAGGCCGGCTCGGCTGCGCCGCCGTGGGGTGTCGGGGAGAGGTCGGTACGGGGTCGGTGGGGTGTCAGTGCGGTGTCGGCCCCACCGCAGGGCCGCGGGGCAGCCGGATGAGGGCGACGGCTCCCCCGCTGCCGGGTGCGTTGCCGAACGTCAAGGTGGCACCGACGACATGCGCCTGCCCCAGAGCGATGGTCAGCCCCAGTCCGTGCCCCGTGCCGCGTTCACGGGCGCCGGTGCGGAACCGCAAAGGGCCCTCGTCCAACAGCCCGGCAGGGAACCCCGGCCCCCTGTCGCGGACGGACACAGTGGGAACGCCGCTCTCGGCATCCAGACCCACGGTGACAGTCACCGGCGGACGGCCGTGCCGGTGAGCGTTGAGGACAAGATTGGCGACGATACGCTCCAATCTGCGGGGATCGGTCCACACCCGAATGTCCGTCGCATCGGTGGTGGGAGCCAAGAGCACCGTCGCAGGCACCGCAACATGTTCGATGACCTCTTCCAACAGCGGCACCAGCCCGCAATGCTGAAGGTCGGCGCGCTCCACACCCGCATCGAGACGAGAGATCTCCAACAGGTCCTCCACCAACGCGCACAAGGTCCGCACACGGTCCCGCACATAACGCTCCGCCTCCCCATCGGTAAGAAGTTCGGCGGCGGTGACCAGTCCCATCAAAGGGGTGCGCAGTTCGTGGGCGACGTCCGCAGTGAAGCGCTGCTCACTGCGCAGACGTGCCTGCAGCGAGGCCGCCATGGTGTCGACCGCACCGGAGATCTCGGCGATCTCGTCGAACGGACGCGGTTTCGCCGAAATACGGGCGTCCAGATCACCGGCCGCGATCCGCCGGGCAGTACTCGCCGCCGTCCGCAACCTCCGGCTCATCTGCCCGGCAACCAACCAGACCGGCGGCAACACCACGACAATCGTCAGCAGGCCGGCCCGCAAGATGGAAGCATTGAAGGCCTCCAAATCACCCAGCGTGGCACCCAACGAATGCCGCACCGACAGAATGCGCCTACCAGCCGGGCGAGCCGCCCACATCGCAGGGCCATCGGGACCCTCCGCGTAATGGGTACCCCGGCGCCCCTGACCGACCAGAGTACGCAACTGCCCGGGGACATCGGCCGCGTCGAGCGCGGCGCCGGTCCCCTCCACCAGGCCCGTGCGCGCGTAAGACACCGCGGCACGGTCGAGCGTGCCTGTGGCGATGATGCGGGACTGCTCCAACTCAAAAGCACGCGAGGCACGATCGACCAACATCTGAAGAACCAGCACGGCCACACAGGTCGCCGCGGCCACCAGCCCCGCGATACGCCAACGCAAGGACCGCGAGAGATACCACGACCAAGCCTTCGGACACGACGACGCACGCACGGGCATCGTCAGCGCCGCAACTTGTACCCGAAGCCGCGGACCGTCTCGATCCGTTCAGCACCGATCTTCGCACGCAGCCGCTTGACATGAAGATCGACCACCCGCATATCACCATCCCAAGCGTGATCCCACACCTTCTTCAACAACGTCCGACGTTCCAACACCACCCCAGGCGACTGCGCCAAAGCCAACAACAACCGCAACTCCGTAGGCGTCAACGCCACAACCTCCCCCCCACACCGCACCTCCATACCCCCAGTGTCAACAGTCAATTCCCCGAAAGTAAGAACACACGGAGCCCTCCCCCCACTCTGCTCCGGTGCAGACTCCTCCCGCACCAACTCCCCCGAAAGCGACGGAAAAGACGCCCGACGCAACAACGACCGTATCCGTGCAACGAGCACCGCACTCTCGCAAGGCTTGACAACATAATCATCCGCACCCGCTTCCAACCCAGAAATCACATCCAGATCATCACCACGAGCCGTCACCATAAGAATCGGCGCCAAACTGAACTCCCTCACCCTCCGACACAACCCAATACCGTCGAGCTGCGGAAGCATCAGATCAAGCAACAACAGATCCGGATGAACACTACGAAAAAGCTCCAGACCAGTCAGACCATCAGCCGCAGTAGAAACCGTGAAACCATAACGCTGAAGCGCGATACGGACAGTGTCACGAATCACCGCATCATCCTCCACAAACAAAAGATGCGACGCCACACACTCCCCCAAAACAGACGAAGCAGCAGCAGACACCGCGGCAGAAGCGGAAGCGGAAGCGGAGGCGGAAGCAGTGAGGGCGAAGGTCGAGGAGAGGGGCGGAGTGAGGGACGGGGCAGGGGCGGGGATGGAGGTCGGGGTCGGGGTCGGAGTGGCGATAGAGATGGAGGCAGGGGCGGGAGTGGCGGTAGGGATGAAGGCAGGGGCAGAGGCGGAGGTCGGGGCAGGGGCGGGGATGGAGGTCGGGGTGGAGGTGGGGGTGGTCATGGCACTGCCCTCGCTGTTCCGATGAAAGACGACACAACATCAACAAAAGCCGACACGGACCAAGACAAACCAAACCCCAACAGAAGAACACCACCAGCGGGCAGATGCCGCCGCCAGACGTCAACGGGAGGACGCCGAAGACATGCCCCAACCGGCCCCGACAGGGACATCCCCGACCGTGGCATCCCCGACGAGGACGCGCACGACGGTGGCATCCCCAACGGTGGCGTCCCCGACGAGGACCTGCCCGAGGGAGACGTGCCCGACGGTGGCGTGCCCGACGGGGATGGCAGGTCCACCACGGCACCTGCGTCCCGGGTCCCTGTGTCGGAGGCATATCCGACTACGACCACACTCAACACAATCACCGCGACAGCCGCGACAACCGTCATGGAAACCGCCTGCCCCAGCCCCGTTCCATACGACAGCAACCGACGGCGACCGACGCCACGCCGACACCACACCCACGCCTGCGTGCACCAAAAATGAGGAGCGCATTCGGCGGAGCCTAACCACAACCAACACCACAACCCCAACACCCATAACACAACCGACATTAGAGAAAACCACAGACATTCAGACCCAAGCACAACACCCCGACACCACAAACAGAGCACCGCAGACAGGGCACCCCGGCCTCTTCGAGAGGCGCGAAGCAGTCTCAACCCGCCGTACGGCTCGGTCTCAGGGCTCACGGCTCAGTCGGCAAGTACCTGTTCGCGCAGGATGTCAGCGTGTCCGCAGTGGTGAGCCAGCTCCCGCAGCACCTGCAAGTGCACCCAGCGAAGCGTGCGCGGTCCGGTCCGGTGGCCGGTCACGACGGTGTCCAGTGGTAGGTCTGCGATCACCGTCCGGGCCGTGGCGCAGGCGTCCCGGTGGGCTGTTGTGACCGAGGCGATGGTGTCGTCGTCGGAGAGCTGGAAGGATTCCTGCGGACTCCGTACCAGGCCGAGCTCCTGGCGGGACGTGCCGCCGACGCACTCTTCAAACCACACCCGCTGCATCCACGTGACGTGCTTGAGGAGCCCGAGCAACGTCGTCGCCGACGAGACGAGTTGGCGGCGGGCCTGTTCCTCGGTGAGAGCGTCGAGGGTCGCCTCAATGGCACGGCGATATTCCTCGATGAATGCATCGAGCTGGGTGCGTTCGTCGTCCAGCGCCACATCGAACGAACTCATCGCCGTCTCCTCTCGCGCCGCAGGCCGTGGGCCACCGCAGCTCGTGCGAGCGGCGGCCCACGGTGACGTCGGCAATCCTGATCTCACGACTCTTGCTGCACGAGTCGACGCAAGTCAATCAGTACGCGGCCCAAGGTGAACAGCGGGCGCAGGGTGAGCTGTGTGCGGTCGTAGCGCACTTCTGAGACGTTTGAGCCGCAGCAGCCAGGACACGGTGTGCTCGATGCCCAGTGGTGGTGGCGAGCCTGGTCTTGTCCTCGATCCTGCGACGCGCGAGGGGACCTTGATGCCCGGCCGGTACAGGTAGTGCCGGCAACGGAGGTAGTCGTCGCCCTTGTCGGCGTGTACCTTCACGGGCCGGTGCCGCGGTCGGCCGGGTGAGGTCGGTGACGCGGAGGGCAGGCTTGGTCGCAAGGAGCGGCTCGAACGGCTTGGAGTCATGGGTGTTGGCCGTGGGAAGCAGCACGCGTGCGGCGGTAGGCCATGGTGGTCGACGAGCAGGTGTACGTGGGACCGCGTTTGCCGCAGTCAGTGCGGTTCGGGCCGGTCAGTTCGCCCCCCTTTCGTGCGCACCGACGCTGCGTCGACGCCGGTGGCCGGTCCAGGACTCGCCGGCGTGGGCCGGCGGGCCGTCTGCCGTTCGGGAGCGGAACTCGCCCCGCCACGCCGGGAAAACCTGGGCTTGCTGCCTTCCGGTGCCCCGGCAAGTGAGGGCAACGGTTTAAGCCGCGGTGGGCTTCTACGACCCGAAGTCCTCCGCAGTGTCCCGGTAATGGCCGGCCTCGTGCGAGAGCGTTGGCAACCGTGACAGATGTGGCAGGGCAGACGTCCTTGGGCAGTCATCACGGTGGCGGAGTGCGTAAGAAGTGAGTGGGAGAGCGCAGCAAGGCACCCCAGAGGCGGAAGCCGCCGCTTGTCCGTCCGCTCAGGCGTGCTCGCGCCAGACCAGGACCGCGGCCACCACGAGCAGGACGACGGCGGCGATGTCGATGCGGGCGACCCGCATCGTGGCGCCGTTGAGCGCGGGCGTGGCGTAGGCGAACAGCCCGAACGTGCCCATGCTGACCCCGCCGGCGGTCATCGCGGGCACCCGCAGCGACGGGACGAACGCCGCACACAGCAGACCGACGCCGACCAAGGCCAGCAGCACCGCGCGGTGCCGCAGCAGCACCACCAGGTCGGGACTGTCGTCGCCGTCGACAGCGACCCCGTAGGCGGTGCTGATCCGGGACGGGGCCACCGCCACGAAGCCGGGCAGCAGGTTGATCACGCCCACGATGAACAGCAGGGCGGCGGTGAGGCGTTCGGTCGGCATGACGTCGTCACTTCCGTTCTCAGGCGCGGTGCGCAGCCAGGGCCGCCGTGCGACACGGCGGGCAGGATGGTGCGGCCCGGCGGGCAGAGCCGTGCCGTGCGGCGGGCAGGGCCCTGCGGCCCGGCGGGCGGAGGGCCCCCGACGGGCCGGGAGACCTCGGCGGCTAGCATGCCCGCATGCGACCTGCACCGCTTTCACAAACGTGCTGCGACCAGGCCGCGTTGTGGCTGTGGCCCGGCCACGCCCTCTACGTCGGGCCTGCGTTGGGGGTGGGCTTCCATTCCGGTGGGGTGAGCTGCCTGGCGGTGGGCGTCGAGGGGGACTTCACGATCGAGGTGGAGCACGGCTCCCGCCACCGGTCCCGTACGGCCTTGGTGGCGGCCCGGGTCCGACACCGCATCGTCGCCGGAGACACCCCCATGGCCTTTTGCTACCTAGACCCCGCCTCGCAGCGGGAGCGGGCCTGCCGCCGACTGATGGACGGTGGCGCCGAACTGGCCCTGGGACACGAGTGGCAGGCCGAACTGGTGCGGACGGCCGCATCGTTGACCGGCCACACGTCGCTCACGGAGGTCCCGCGGTGGCTGGACCTGACCGCCCCGGACGGACTCGACGGCAACCGCGACCCGCGCATCCTCATGGCGACCACCTGGCTGGAGGGACCGCTCGGACGGCGGGTCGCGGCCCAGGACCTGGCCGCCGAGGCCGGCCTGTCCGTCTCGGCGTTCCTGCGGCTGTTCCGTGCGGAGACGGGCACCACCTTCCGCCGCTACCGGCTCTGGGCCCGGATGCTGCGCGTGGCCGAACTGCTCCAGACCTGGCCCGACCTGAGCACCGCGGCCGTGGAGGCGGGATTCGCCAGCCCATCCCACTTCAGCAGCGCCTTCCACGCCATGTTCGGCCTGCGCCCCAGCACCCTGTTCTCCCGGCACACGACGATCAACACCATCGGCCGACCGGCGGAGGAGACCACCCGGTCCGCGGTCTAAGCCACACCCCGGGCCACCACGGGGTGCGACAAGAAAGCCACGGATACCGATTCCCGTCCCCGAGAAACGCGGCGACCACCACGGCGCTCCTGCGCACCCGGGTCTACCGGCCGGAGAACTGGGTGCGGCTGAAGAGCCACCAGGCCCTGCCGCGCTGACGGGCGGAGAACGAGACCACCGGCCTCTACGCGGTCCCCGACGACGCGGAAACCGAAGTCGGCCAGCACAAACATGCCGCTGGCGGTAGAGGGGAGACGGTCGCCCTCCGGAAGCGATGCCGACAAGCAGCTGCTCACCGGCATCACGTTGGGCAACAGGCCGGCAGAGCGGCAGAGCGGCAGAGCGGCAGAGCGGCAGAGCGGCAGAGCGGCAGAGCGGCAGAGCGGCAGAGCGGCAGAGCGGCAGAGCGGCAGAGCGGCAGA
>NZ_JBIVOW010000011.1:0-259197 GCF_044754325.1 Streptomyces sp. NPDC093097 | reverse complement strand
GGAGGAGTCGGTGGTGCCGCCTCTGGTTCCGGACCTGCACGGCAAGACCGCAACGACCGGGATGCCTCATCACACACGATGCGTCACAAAGCGAAACCATGCCCAATTCCCTTAATACCAACAGGAGTTGACAGGGCCAGCGCGGCTGGTTGCGGACTTGTGGTGGCCGTTTTCCGCATGGTGCCCTTATCGCTTGCGGGGCAACTGATGCCTGAGGAGGCGTACGAGTCTCATGATCAATCGAATAGTCGCCGTGGCGGCGCTGATCCCGGCCATGCTGGGCACGACGGCCGGCAGTGTCGCGGCACAGCCGGAGCCGAAGGCAACCGCAGAGGTAATCACACTCACCTACGACGCCAGCCAAGCAGGACAGTGGGCAGACGCAATCAAACAGGCAGCGCAAAACTGGAACGCGGCAGTGCACAACGTGCACCTACAGCCCGCGAGTTCACCCAGCTCGGCCGACTACGTCTACGAGGCGACCAGCGGCTGGCCCCAGTCGACACTGGGCCCGATATTTCCCGGAGGCAGCGGCGAGGTACAGCTGGGCCAGGAAGCCGTGAACGAAGGCTACGACCTCACCCGCGTCGCCACCCACGAAACCGGGCACATCCTCGGACTCCCCGACGACTACAACGGCCCGTGCTCAGAAATCATGTCCGGCCACGGCCCCGGCCCTTCCTGCACCAACGCCAAACCCGACGCGGCCGAAGCAGCACAGGTCGACCAGAACTACGCGAGCGGCGGCACAGCCACAACACACCCGAAGCGCCAACAGATCGTGGTCGACGTCTGGCGCACCCCGACCCACTCCCCCACGCACTGACCAACCACCGGACAGACCGGGCCAGGCCAGAGTAGAGCAGGGTAGATCGGGCACCTTTATGTTTGCCGGCGGGGCGGGGCAGAAGCGGCGTGCCGGGCACGCCGGTGAACGGGCCGCTCCCCGGTCGGCAAACGTAGAGGTGCTTGAGGCAGGCCGATCAGCACCGCCACCACAGACGCCACCCGACCACACCCTCACTGGGAAATGCCAGGTCACGCCCCGCCATCGACCTCCGACACCAATACCAACATCGGCATCGGCATCGGCATCGGCATCGGCATCGGCATCGGCATCGAGGATCAACACGCGCATCACATGGGAGCGGCGTCGGCAGCTTGTACGAAGCCGCCACCGAAAGAACAGGGCTGCCTGGCGCTGAGGTTCGCGCCATTGCTCGCGGGCCCGGACTCAGGCGTCGGTGCGGTTGTCGGGGACCTCGTCCAGGAGGTGGGGGCCGTCGTTGCGGACGTTGTTGACCGCGGTGGACACGGCGCGGGCATCCAGACGGCCGCCGGCCGGCGTGGCCAGCAGGGCGCGCAGTTCGTCGGCGTCCTGGTGAGTGGGGTCGAGCCAGTCGGTCCAGTCGTCGGGCGCGATGGCCAGCGGCATGCGGGGGTGGACGCGTCCGGCGGTGTCGGTGGCCTCGGTGGTGACGATCGTGCAGGTCGTCCGCCACGCCCCAGGCGCGTCGTCGGCGACTTCCGGGTCGCGCCAGAACTCGTACAGACCGGCCAGCGCCATGACCTGACCATCGGTGGGTGCGATGAAGTACGGCTGCTTGCGAGCCTTGCTCGTCGCGGTCGCCGCGATGGTCTGCCACTCGTAGAAGCCGTCGGCCGGCAGCAGACAGCGGCGCTTGGCGAAGGCCCGACGATAGGCCGGCTTCTCCGCAACGGTCTCCACCCGCGCATTGATCATCTTCGAGCCGACGCTCAGGCTCTTCGCCCACGACGGCACCAGCCCCCACCGCAGCGACCGCAGCTGCCGGGTGACCTCACCGGTGTCCTGGTCGACGCGTTCGAGGACCGACCACACCTCGTCGGTCGGCGCCACATTCCAACTCGGCGCCAACACCAGATCGGCATCCCACCGCGTGACATCAAACAGATCGACAAGATCCTGCGGACGACGAGTGGAAACGTAACGACCACACATACCCCCACCCTCCCATCCAACGACGCCGCAGACGGCAGACTCGCGCACCGCGTCAGCGCGCAGTGGGCAGTGGGCAGTGGGCGGTGGGCGGTGGGCGGTGGGCGGTGGGCAACCGGAGCGTCACCAGTGCAACACCGTGCGGGTCTGCTGAAAGAACGCTGCAAACCTCCGTCGAGTGCTGACAGGTAGAGGGGGGTGACTTCACTTCGGCATGGCTTGGGACGTCGCCAGGAGGGCAGCGCGCATCCGAGCGTGAGGATGGCTTTGTGGGCAGCACTGGCTACCAGCCGATCTCGCCTGCGGCGTCGAAGAACCGCCCGCTGGGTCCGTCGATCGCCGAGGCGAGCCGCACGATCGTCGCGGCGCTGTGCGCGGGCGTACGGGTACCGGTGTGGTTGCTCGGCATGATCCTCTCAAGTCTCTTCTTACGAGGAGGTAGACGCGTACGACCCGTCAGCCGAGCCCAGGTGCAACGGCTCGCCCGGCCCGGCGGCTCGGTGCACCGGGCGGTCATGTCAGGAATCCTGACAAGTTGCCCAAAGGCCCGCCAGGCAGCGCGGGCGGCGCGATGGCGCGGGTGGGGCGGGTGGGGCGGGTATCGCAGGTATCGCAGCGAAACCCGCTCGACCTTCTCGACCCGGTGACGAGACCATGGACAGATGCCGTCGACCGAATCAGCAGCCCGCGCGCTTCAGGACCGTGCCGTTCTCTGGAGCATCGGCGAGGTCCGCGCGACCGACGTCGTTGCGGGTGCCTGCGACGCACTCGTCGCAGGCCTCGACACTCCCGCCCTGCGGATCCTGGCCGCCTGCACACGCGCGGAGGCAGATGACGACGTCCCCGAGCTCCTCCCCCCAGCACTCCATGAACTCGGCCTGACCTTCTACCCGTTTGACAGCGCCGACGGACGCGAAGCAGCCGTACGCGCACTCGCCGCCCGGATGCTGGCCAGCGAGCTGACGCCACGGGAACTGGCCTTCCGGATCCACCAGCGCTTCGGCCACGAGCTGCTTCTGGCCGAACCCCTGGCCGAACTGGACGACGAGTACGGCATCCTCGAATACGACGGCCGGACATCGGCACAGGTCGACGCCGACGTGACAGCCGAAGCCCTCCGACTCACCCGGCGTCCTGAGGTTCCCGCCGACACCACGGACACACCGGCCTGAAGCACCGTGACGGGGCCGTGGGTTCACGTGGAAGGCCCTCGGTCTGCCTGAACGCCTGAGGATCACAGCTCCGGACTTCCCCACTCCCCCGGGCCACAGACGGACCGGTCAGGACTTCGTCGGCGTCGGCGTGGCCGTTGGCGTGGGCGTTGGCGTCACACCGGCGTCGGCCGGCCGCATATCCTCGGTTGAGAAACCGAAGCCGCGGTCAGGACGTCGGCGCTGCCCCTGGGACCCTGGGTCACAGGTAGAGCGACCGGTTGATCGGGATGCCCTGCTCCTGACAGCCGCGTTCGTAGTGATCGATGAACCAGAAGACGTCCACCACCTCGGCCACCTGGCCCTGCTCATCGAGGAACTCCACCGGCCCGTTCAACCAGAAGACCGTCTTCATGCCCTCGTCGGAGACCAGGGTGTGAGTACGCCCCGGGCTCTCCCGGATGAAGTCGCCCGGCCGGCCCACCCAGTCATATTCCTGGTAGCGCCAACTGCCCTCCAGGACATAGCCCGAGACCGGGCCACGGTGCCGGTGACAGCCCAACGATCCCCCGGCCTGCACCCACAAGACGTTCACGGCCGAGTTACTGCGGACATCGAACGTCAGATGCTTGATCATCACGTGCGGGACAAAGGGAAGCCACGGTGAAGCCGCCTCTGCGATATGCCCTTCCGGCAGCGCATACTGATCCCGGCGCTGGTCCATCCTCGCTTCGATCGCGGCCAAGCCCTCCGCGCCCGGGGTCACTCCGCTCGTCATAGCTGATGCCCTTCCTGCTCGATGCTGGGACGGACACACGCATACCCATGTTCGGCTCCCCGACCTCAGCACAACAGTGCCTTCCCGGCCGACAGCCGTACTTCTCTTCCTGTGGGACCGTACGTCGCAGCCCGACCTTGGCGCTCTGCCGTACGCGCACAAGGCCGGCCTCGACCCTCGGATCCTGCTGTGTGTCTACGCGACTGCGCCCGCGGGTGAGGTCCGGTCCTGCCTGGTGCGGCTGTCACGTCTGCAGGTCGATCAGGATCTTCCCCGTACGTGCGGCCGCCGGACTGCGGAAGTGGTCGACGAGTTCGCTGAGCCCGACGCGTGCCCCCACAGACGTGTGCAGGAGACCACGCCGCAGATTCTCAAACACTGGCGCGAACATCCCGGGCAAATGCCGCCCATCGCCCCTCTGGACACTGTCGCGCAGGCGGAACAACTCCACACGAGCACCGCCCCGGCCCGTGAAACACTGAGCCGGGAGCGGCGTCCCCGACAACAGGCCGTAGTGAACGAACGTCCCCTCACCCGCCGTCAGCGCGAACACCTCGCCACCCACGCCACCACCGACGCAGTCGAAGGTCACCTCAGCACCCCGCGGCCCGACCACCTCCCGCAACCGCTCGCGCCATCCGGACTCATTCGTTGCGACCACAGCCCGCCACTGCGCCGGATCAGCCACAGCACGCCCCGGCGTCCCCCGCACGACCCCCACCGGCGTGATGCCGCGATCAGTCAGAAGCTCCGCAAGGTGCCGGCCGATGGCCGACGTGGCCGCCGTGACCACAACCCTGCGCACACCCGGCCGGCCGAACCGCTCAACCATCATCGTCGCCGTCAAAGGGTTGATGTAGGCGAAGCAGGCAACCTCGTCGGGCACATCGTCCGGCACCGGAACACACCAGGAGTAGCCAAGCCGCTTGAACTGCTGCCAGTTCCCCGCCGACCCGAGCGGAAGCACACGTCGCCCCAACGCCCCGGCGGGCACCCCCGGCCCGACAGCGTCGATCACACCGACCCCCTCGAACCCGGGAACCATCGGAAACGACGTCCGTGACCCGTACGCACCCGAAACAGTGACCTCGTCAGAGGGATTAACAGTCGCCGCGAGCATACGCACCGCGACCTCCCCCACACCGGGAACCGCAGGCCCCTCCACATCACGGACTGTCAAAACATCAGCCAACCGACCAGGCGAGTCAGCAATCGCAGCCAGCACCAGCAACCTCCTCCCCTGCGCCCAGGTCCCCGTGTCCCTGCGCCCAGGTGTCCCCGTGCGCGTGTCAGCACCCCATCCTACGAACGGCGAGAAACACGCCCACTACGGGACACATCCCCAGCCCGGCCCGATCCGCGCAGAAAGGTCCCGTATGCCTCTGCCGCCCGGGCGACCAGTTCGTCAACGCCCTGGTGCGACGCATGTCCCCAGCGCCACAGTCCACGACAAGGCAGGCACCCAACCAAGGAGCCGCTCGAACCAGCGATTCGCCGCCATCCTCCAAACGATCAACTCCCCGAAGTTCAGCGATCACAGGCGGTCACTGCGCGCATGACCGGTTGGCCGCCAGGAGCCTGGCTCCACTTGATCAGGCCCCTGGAACCGACCCTCCAGGCAACCGGGAGACGCGCTACCGGCGGACCGCCGAGATCAGCCCGCCGGGCCCCTCCGCACGCTGCGGCGGGACGCTGATCGGACGGCCGTAGGCGGCAGCACGCTCGCGCAGGGTGTGACTGTCGGCCTCCCAGCCGTGCCCGGCCAACCAGCCCACCGGATCATCGGGCATCTCCGAAACCCACATCGACGCCGCCGATCCCGGCACAGCGTCCGCGCCGAAACGCTCGATCACGCCACGCGAGCCCAACGTCAGCCCCATCCAACTGCCCACCGCCGACCGCGCGCCGATCCGGGCCAGCAGCAGCTCCACCGCATCCTGGGGCAGATAGATCAACAGCCCTTCGGCGATCCACACGGTCGGCACCGCCGGGTCATGCCCTGCCGCGGCCAGCGCGCCCGGCCAGTCCTCACGCAGATCCGCCGCGACAGTGATCCGCTCGCAACGTGCGACAGCCTGCTCCTGGCGCAGCACCGAAGCCTTGAAGTCCAGGGGCGCGGCAGTGTCGACCTCGAACAGCCGGGTCCCCTCGGGCCAGTCCATCCGAAAGGCCCGGCTGTCCATGCCGGCGCCGAGCAGCACGACCTGCCGGACCCCGGACGCGGAAGCCTGCCGCAACAGGTCGTCGAGGAACTTCGTCCTGATGACGATGGAGAACGACACGGCCAGGCGGCGGCGTCGCGCGGCCTCGTCAGCGGGCGGCGCCGAGGAGGGCCACAGGCCGCCGGCGGCGGCGAAGGCCTGTGCCAGGGGGTCGCGGAACAGCGCGTTCTCCCGCTCGGTCTCCAGCGCCCGCACCCTGGCCACCCCCACCGCCGTGGCCCACACTCCCGACGGCTGCACTCGCCCCTGCTCATCGCTCATCGCGCCAGCCTAGATGATCGACTCCAAGAGGCCTGGCGAGCAGGAGCCAGATTCATACGCGGCCAGCCGGTCATACGCGCACCGACCACCCACGACCACAAAACCCCTCGGAGGCGATCCTCTCGATCCACCACACCATCGATCACATCGGCTCAACGAGACGCCACCAGCTCATTCCTGGCCACCCGGCCCAAGGGCCGCAAGCGGCGGCTGACCGTGCTGCGGCAGTTCTTCCGCTTCGCCGCTCGCAGCACATCGTGCTGGTCGACCCGACTCGCACCCTGACCGCGAAGATGCCCAGTGGCTTCCGCGGCAGGACTCTCACCCTGGACCAGCAGCGGGTCCTCTTCCGGCGCTGGACCACCGACCGGCACGTCCACCCGCACGAAGCCCTGGTGGGCATGCTCGCCCTGCTGCACGGCGCCTCCAGTGTGGAAATCCGCATGCTCCGGATCGACGACGTGAACAGTGCGACTCAGACCGTCCGGCTCGGCAAGCGACCCCATCCCGTCCCCTTGGCCCCCGCCAGCTGGGCGGTGCTGGAACGGTGCCTGGCCCATCGCGACGCATGGCCGACGACCAGCCCGCACGTGATGGTCACCAAAGGAACAAATGCCGGGCGAAGCCCGGCCTCAACTGCCTATCTTTCCCACGTCCTTGACGACTGCGGATACGCGCCCCGGATGATCCGTAGCACCCGTCTCGTGGATCTCGTGAACACCATGGACCCGAAGCTCGTCGCGGCGGCCTTCGGCATGGACGCCCAGGGTGTGCCGGCCTATCTCGCCGACCGCGTCGACCCCGATCGTCCGCAGACCCTGCCGAAAATCGATCGCGCGACACCGAACGGAACATGAGGATCGACAACCGACGTCAGGCACCTCAACGGAAAGGAGGAACGACATGGTCGGTCCGGTGGCATTGCAGCAGGTGGACGACGAGTGTTTGGAGGAACTCCTCGCGGTGGCCGTCGACGATGCAGCACCCGAGGAGGTTATGCCGCCCGTGGCCGGTTCACCTGGATGGACGCCCGAACGACAGGACGCCTTCCGGGCCTGGCATCGTGCTCGGCGCCCCGGACTCGCCGGCCCGATTCGCGAGTCCACATTCGCGATCACGTATGGCGGGAAAGTTGTGGGTTCAGCCCGTCTAGCTCTCCGTGAGAGCCTCGGCGTACTCGAAACCGGCATGTGGCTTGCCCGTTCCCAGCGCGGACGCGGAATAGGCACTGTCACCCTCCGCTTGCTCCTCCAGGAAGCTGCGAGAACGGGTGCGCGGGCGGTTGTCGCGGAGACCAAGACTCACAACACAGCGGCACTCGCCGCCTTGCGCCGCAACGGTGCAACGCTCATCACGAGCCAGGACGGCACCGAAGTTCACGCTGAGTTGCTACCGAAGGATACGCCGCCCACTTCGCCCTCCACCGCGAACCTGTGAGGTATCGGCAGTACCTTGCACGACTTCGCCGGAACAGGTGCGCTTTCGAGAAGGACTCGTTGGAGGCGATGGCGACGCTGTTCTTCTCCTCGCGTTCGATCAGGACCTGGAAAAGGAGTTCGGCGCCGCGGCGGTCGAATGCTCTACGGTCGAGCCGGATTCGAACTACTCCGCAAGATGATTCTGCTGCAATAGCCTCCGCGGCCATCAGGCAGCATGAGCCCGGTTCCTCGCCGCGCCACGTGCGTGGCCGGGAACACGGCGGCTCGGCAGGGCCCGCGAGCGGTGCGGAAGTGAACGACGGAGGCAAGACATGAAGACAAACACGGACATGGGTTCGCTCCGCTGGGCGGTGGCCTGGATGTGCGTCACCTTTACCCGCGGCCTGATCCCAGAGGAGGTCTTCACCCGGTACGGAGCCGACCCGGACCAGGCACGCCTGCTCAACTGGGACGCGGACCGAGCCCCCCGACGGTGAACCCACCACCCAAAGCGCATGAATACGGACCTGTCAGCCCGAGCAGAGGATCTGAGTGAACCCCGGAAGGACAGTGTCAGCAGCCCGAGCGAGCCAGGAAAGTTCCGGTTCACCGCTTTTGAGCGCTCTCGTACCGTGACGAGCCGGGCCGCGAACCGTTGATCAGGTCATGGTCAGGTCTGGGGTAATGCGATGGCTGGTCCTCGTACTCGTGCTGGGCGGAACCTGTGGATGCATGGCAGTGCAAGCACCAGGACCCACAGCAGGACGACACGGTGCCACACCGAGAACCTCACCATCACGGTCACCGGGAACACCAACTCCAGGCCCAGCGGCAGGTGCAGAGCACCAGCGCGAACAAGAAGCCGGAAAAGCACCCGCTGCCGGTGAGCAGCACCACGACGGGCATCCCGCGACACAGCCCGTCAGCGGAGCCGCGGGGACAGGAAGCGAAGCGGACAGGCCAGGAGGCGCAGCGGACGGGCCCGCGAACGGAGCGGCAGGGCACCCTCGACAGCCCGCACAACCACCATCCTCAACCACCTCTCCACGAAACCCTGTTCACCACCAACCCACAACCGCTCCCGTACCCGCCCCGGCACGACGACCAGCAACAGCACCGACACCCACACACATGACAGCACGCCAAATGCGACCACTATGCGCCGCAGCAAAAGGCCGACTCCAACCAGAAATGGTCACCCTCTGCCGACAACTAGCCCAATAAACCAACAGCCACACAGCCGCACAACCCAGTGAAAGCAGGCTGCTTCCGTGCCGGCCTGCGCCAAGGGCATCCAGGCGGTCTTCGAGCCGACCTGGTCCGATGGTCGCCGGGGCGGCCGGCAGAACGGGCGGAGATAGATAGCGGTGCCGGCACCTTGACTATGACTAGCCGAACCGACCTGTCCGCCGTCGCCCGCCCGTAGAGGCTTTGACGGTGAACCAGCCGATTCGGTTTCCGCGAAGGCAACCGAATCACGCAGGGGCGCCCCAGTGATGCTGGAGATGGCGCCGGCGGGGATGAACAGGCGCCATATGTCGAGGTGTCACGCGTGGCGCCACACGCGGACGCCGACGGCACACCGTCTCGCGCCCGCGCTCCGTGCTACTGCCGGGTGACTGAGCGGATCCAGGCGAGTTGCTGGGAGACTTCCCCGGCCTCGGCGACCTCCTGGCGGTCAGAGCCGTCGAAGACGCCAAGGAGGGTTTCACCGCCCTGTGGGGCGATGCTCATCACCGGCCCGCCGGAGTCACCACCGGCGGGAATCCCGGACACCTTTTCCATACAGAAGTCCGAACCGCCCGGCACCGTGTACCCCTCACAACGAGGGTCGTCCGGACGCACGACCCGCAGGTCCGACTGCTTGAGCACAGCGGACTGGCAGGTGTTTTCCTCACCGGTGCAGGTAGCGCCCCACCCGTACTGACGCACGACCTGACCAGGGCGGACCCCCGTAGTAGCCAGGCGCGCGGCGCGGATCTTCATCGGCGGGACCTTGACGAGCATCATGTCCGCATGCGCGCTCCCCACGCGTGTGCCAGGCACCGGGCGGACCGTGGTGCCCTTGCGCATATCGAGGTTGCCGACCCGGAACGAGATCCGCTTGTCGGCGATCGGCTGCCCCTGTTCGAAAAAACAGTGCGAGGCGCTGATGATCCACCGGGATGTGACCGCTGTCCCGGTGCACTCCGGTTTGCCGTCGACGAGCATGCGCACCGCCCACGGACCGTAGGTGCTCTTCGACCCGCCGATCACAGCGAAGGCCGGCGCGGACGACATCACCGCACCCATCACCATGGACAAGGCGGCCAGCAGCAGGACACGAACGCGACACATCATCAGGACAACTCCATCTCCCGTCGGGCCTGTATCGGGGCCTGTAGTGGAGGAGATGCCCTGCCGGGCCCGAAGGTTCCAGGTGCCCTGAAAGCGACGGCCCCGCGGGCAGAAGCGGCGCGACAGGGCCTTCGTCAACCATCCCGGTTGCTGCAGGCCAGCGCGACCGTCGATCAATTCAACGGCAACCCCACAGTGATCACCAGCATCGCGGCGGCGCCCACGGGGGACGTGTGGCTCAGCTATTCCGACTGCGGCCTCGTGCGCAGGGTCGCCGCGAACGGGGCGCGCGTGGGCCCGCGGGACCGGAGGTCAGGGCGTCTACGAGACATTCGGCTTCGTACTCCCCCACTGAGCGTTTCCGTGAAGGCGTTCGCGACAGGTGACGGCACCGGAGCGGAGCACGATCGCGTCCGGTGGTCCCGTCTCCTGCTCCGGGACGACGTCCGGTGGCGGGCCCGGGCACTGTCGATGCTCAAGGCTGCCTGAGCGAAAGCGCGTTGCGTGGGTCACGGCGTGGCGGTGCGCGGTGCGGGCGCCGGGGGAATCGATGATTCCGGCGTTGTCGTCGGACCTTGGCGGGCTGGTGCCCGGGCCGTTCACCGCGGCGTTGTGATTCCCGCACCCCATGTCTCTTGGGCGGGTCGACCATCCGCGCGCCCCTCTGTGGCGCGCCGGGCCGGACGCCCCGGCGGTGTGCCCGGAGGGGGCTGCGCGCGGCGCGGACGACGGCCGTCACGCAAACCGCGGCCGACGGTAGAGGCGATAGCGCGTCAACGGCCCTCATGCGCGGGCTCGTTGGCGGCTGGGGTCAGCCGACGGCGGTGTTGTAGTTGACGATTCCCTCCACCATGAGGGCGGCCGCGCCGGTCAGTGGGTTGTCCGCTCCTTTGCTCACCACGTCGGGCAATCGGTGTGCTTGTTCCTCGGTGGCTGTCACCATGCCCCAGAATGCGTTGAATTCCGAAGGGTCTGACGGTTTTTCGGCGGCCGACCTGACTGTCGCGACGCCGTTCTCCTCGACCACGGACAGTGCGCCCACCTGCCGTAGCGCGTCGGGATCCGGCTCCTCGGTGGCCACTACGCTCCAGCCGGTCTCCGCTATTCGTTGCCATGCGGCGAGAAGGCTGCCGGCGCTGTCCGCGCCGGTGAGGACGATGTCAGGCAGGACCAGGGCCACCGGCCCCTGCGTCATCGGCAAGGCGGACCGGATCGCGCCGTCGAGGCCCGATTCAAACGCCTCGTCCTGGTAGACAAAGACCATTTGAAAGGTTTCGGCGTAGCGCGCGAGATAGCTCACCGTGTCGAGCTTGTGTGCCCTGAACACCACGACCACGCGCACGTTGAGCCCGCTTTCGGCGAGTTGGACAACGGCCTCCAGGCTGCGGTCGAGCACTGTGACCCCAGGGGCCAGGGAGTGCAGTTCCTTTGAGTAGGGCGCGCTGAAGCGCGTTCCGAATCCGGCGCACGGCAAGATGATCGAGACGTCAGGGATGGGCGCGGACGATCTGGGCATCGAGTGGCTCTCAGGTTGTGTTGGCGATCGGGTCCCCCGCGCGCCTCGCCGGCTACGGACGGCCCAGGGCCGACGCGGTCGCGTCGGCCGGAAAGGCACGCTGGGCACTCACCGTAGTCACCGGGGACGGTTCCGGGCGAGACCGGAGCGTCGATCGACGAGATCGTCCGCGAGGGGCCCGGGCGGGCGTCGATCCGTGCATACGCCTGGGGTGGGGCGAGGTGTGCGTGGGCGCCAGGTATCTCGGTGTTCGGGGCGAGGTCTGCGTTCAACTGCCCGCGAAACCCCGCGAAGTACACTGCTGCCCGCACATCTGCCACGGCCGACGCATCACCGCCGACGGGGGACCGTTCGAAGGCTGAGCCGGCACGGGCCGGGACTCATCGGGCGACGGAACGGAAGAGGGCGCGGAATGCGGGTGCTGTTGTCGACATATGGGACGCGTGGCGATGTCGAACCGTTGGTGGCACTCGCGGTGCGGCTGCGGGAGTTCGGCGCGGAGGTGCGGATGTGTGCGCCGCCGGATGAGGAGTTCGTGGAGCGGCTGGCGGGTGTCGGCGTGCAGTTGGTGCCGGTCGGGCCACCGGTGCGGGCGTTGATGCGCGGGGCGACTGTGCCGTCGGCGGCGGACCTGGCCCGGTACCGGGCCGAGCTGGTTGACGCGCAGTTCGAGATCTTGCCTGCGGCGGTCGACGGGTGTGACGCGCTGGTGGTGGCCGGTCTGGCGCAGATAGCCGCGCGGTCCGTGGCCGAGGCCGCGGGCGTCCGCTACGTGTACGCGAGCTATGCGGCGGTTCATCTGCCGTCGCCGTATCATGCGCCGCCGCCGCGGCCGGGTTGGCCGGAGCCGGGGGTGGAGGACAACCGGGCGCTGTGGGAGTTGGACGCCCGCAATGTGAACGCGCAATTCGGCGAGGCGCTCAACGGCCACCGGGCGTTGCTCGGTCTGCCGCCGGTGGACGACGTCCGCGACCATGTCTTCACCGACCAGCCGTGGCTGGCGGCGGACCCGGCTCTGGGACCGTGGCGGGAGACCCCGGGCCTCGACGTGATCCAGACGGGCGCGTGGAGCCTGGCGGACGAACGCCCGCTCCCGGCGGACCTGGTGGCGTTCCTGGAGTCGGGTGCGCCGCCGGTCTACGTGGGCTTCGGCAGCATGACCGCGTCGCAGGACATCGCCCGTGGGGCCATCGAGGCGCTGCGCGCGCAGGGGCACCGCGCGCTGGTCTCCCGCGGTTGGGCGGAGCTGGGCCTGGTCGACGAGCGAGACGACTGCTTCGCCGTCGGCGAGGTCAACCAGCAGCGTCTGTTCGGCGAGGTGGCCGCCGTGGTGCACCATGGCGGCGCGGGCACGACGGTGACGGCGGCTCGGGCGGGCGTGCCGCAAGTGGTGGCGCCTGCCCGGATGTCGGACAACCCGTACTGGGCGGGCCGGGTGGCGGATCTGGGCATCGGTGCGGCGCTCGACGGTCCGGCGCCGACCGTCGAGTCCCTGGGCGTCGCGTTCAGGACGGCCCTGGCGCCCGAGGCCCGGGCGCGGGCAGCGGCTCTGGGCACCGAGATCCGCACCGATGGGGCGGCGGTGGCCGCCAAGCTGCTGCTCGACGCTCTCGGGTAGGTGGGGTCGGCCCGGTACACGAGGTCCGCGAGGTTTCGTGCCTCCTCCCCCGGCTCGGTCAGCCGTCAGGGTTCGTGGGTTGATGTTTCTCGGTGCGGTATGCGTTTTCGCGGCTGCGCGGCTCCGTGAGGACCTTCCCCCTCGCTCCCTCTCCAGGTGGAGGTCCTCACGTTCCGGCTTGGTATGCGGTAAGCCTGGTCGGCCGCTATCGGGGCTTGGTGATCGCGTTGAGGGCGCGGTCCAGGGCGGTGTCCGGCAGCAGGCGGGACAGCGTTGCGGCGGTCCGGGCATCGGTGCCGACGCAGTAGCGCGTCCGGGGCCGGGGTGCGGTCAGTGCGCGGAAGACGGTGCGTGCGAAGTCCTCCGGGCGTGTGTTGCTCGACTGCGCGCGTTGCTCGTTCGTCCGCAGGAACCGTTCGAAGGAGGCTTGGTAGAGGGCGGCGATGTCTGCGGGGGCCTTGCTCAGGATCTCCTGGCCGGCCTCCCGCACCTTGCCCCAGATCGGGGTGGCGATCGCGCCCGGCTTCACGACGGTGACCGAGACACCGAAGGGTCGCAGCTCGCGGCGGAGGACGTCGCTCATGCCCTCCTTCGCGAACTGCCCCGTCGCATAGGCGCCGAGGTAGGGAAGTGCCACGCTGCCCAGGCCCGAGGAGATGTTGACGATGCGTCCGCGGCTTTGGCGCAGCTGTGGCAGGAAGGCCCGGGTGGCGGCGAGGGTGCCGACGACGCTGGTGTCGAGCTGCTGTCGCAGCGTTTCGGCCGGTACGCACTCCAGGGGTGCCGAGAGGCAGGTGCCGGCGTTGTTCACCAGTGCCCATACGCCCTGCTCGCCCGCGGATTCGGTGATCTCGGCGGCGGCCGTCCGGAGGGACTTCTCGTCGGTCACGTCGATGAGTACCGGCCGCAGTCGCGTGGAGGATGCCTCGGCGCGCAGCTTGTCGCCGTCCGCCGTCTTGCGGACTCCGGCCATGACGCGGAAGCCGCGCCGTTCCAGCTGGAGCGCGCACTCCTTGCCGAGTCCGGAGGAAGCGCCGGTGATGACGACGATGCGTCCGGCCGGAGGCAGTAGCCGGGAAGGGCAGTTCAACAATGCTTTCTTCTTCGGTCGTTGGGGTGTGGGGTGGGTGTCTTGTCGCTGTCGGTGTCGGTGGCGGGCGTGGGGCTGGTCAGTGGGAGACGTGGGGTGTGTCGGGGTCGGTCCGGATCGCGGAGAGCAGGGTGTGTACGGAGGCGTCGGCGATGTGGTGGGCGCGTGGTGCGGGAACGATTCCGTCGATATGGCTGAAGTTCCAGGTGAGTTGGTTGTGGCTGGTGAGGGCGGTGGCGACGATGGCGCCGGTCACCGAGATGCCGGCGATGAGCTGGGTGTCGGTGATGCGCCAGGGGCCCGTTCGGTCGGGGAAGTCGTGGCGGCCGAGGTTGGAGAGGCACAGGTTGAGCGGGCCCTGTTCGTCCATGTAGCGCATGAAGGTTTCGTCGTCGGTCGATGTGCTGGGGCCCGACCGGCCCAGCAGGTTGACCAGGGAGAGGTGTTCCTCGCGCTTGCGGCGGTCCGCCAGGTCCTGGCTGATGGCGCGGGCCATGGGCCACAGTGGTGTGCCCGGCCGGTACAGGACGCGGGAGGGAAGGGTGGCCGCGTAGGTGCCGGCCTCGTCGTGGGAGACGGCGGGGTCCAGTTCGGCGCGGAAGTCGAGGGGGGAGCCGATCGAGAAGTGGGCTGGTTCCGGTGTCCCCGCCTCCTGGGCGACGGCGGTGACCATGGCGGCGGCGAGGGCGCCGTGCACCGTGACGTCGTGCCGCTTGCAGGCGCCGACGAGCAGTTCCAACTCTCCGCCGGTGAGGGTCCTGTGCACCATGCGGGTCCGCCGCTGGCGGAAGGGCACGGGTTGGCTGGGGGTGACGCGTCGTGGTTGCAGCCGTCGGGCCTCGCTCTCGTCGCGCTCCATCAGCGCCGTGAGGGCGGCGGTGCCCGCCTCGCCGCGGTGGCGGTGCGGCAGCAGGTCCTCGGCGGCCGGCAGTGTCCGGCGCGACGTGGGTGACGGTTCCTCTCCGACGGTGAGTTGTGCGGCGATGTCGATCCACTCCCGCAGGAGGGACAGTCCCGTCGTGCCGTCGGCTATGCAGTGCGCTGCGGTGAGCAGCAGGTCGTGGACGTCGTCCTCGCGTGCGGCGCCCTCTCGGGTGATCACGACGGTGCGCAGCAGCGGTCCGTTGCGCCAGTCGAGGTGTTCGGCCAGCTCGTGCTCGTTGACCTCGTGTTCCCACCGGGTGTCGGCGTCGGGGTCGGCGGCCGGTATCCGGACGTTCCGCAGGGGGATGGGCCGCCCGCCCACCGGGCGGAACGCGGGGGCCGCTCCCCCGTCGTCGCCGCTGATGGCGGTGCGCAGCAAGGGGTGGCGGGACTGGAGGATGTCCAACGCGCGGCGCAGCAGGGGCAGTTCGAGGGGGCCGTGGACCCGGGTGCGGAAGACGCCGTTGAGGGGTGAGGTGCGGTCCGCGATCCAGTACCAGCGTTCCAGGGGGCTGAGGGTGCGTCGGACGCGTGGGGCGGGGTCCGGGATGCCGGGGAAGGTGAGGGCTTCGGCGTTCTGGCGGGCGAGTTCCTCGCGGGGGGTGAGGCGGAAGTAGTCGTCCCGTACCTTGCGTTGTTCGGGGGTGTCGGCCTGTTCCAGGTCGCTCATCGCGCGGGATGCGGCGACCATGGCGCGGGTCCGGTCGCGGCGGCGGTCCTCGTAGGTTCGCAGGGCGAGGGGAAGGTCGTCGTGGGCGCCGGGCTCGGCGAGGGTGTGGGCCAGGACCACGGCGTCCTCGATCGCCATGGCGGAGCCCTGGCCGAGGGTGGTGAGCATGGGGTGTGCGGCGTCGCCGAGCAGGGTGACGGGGCCTTCTCCCCAGCGTTCCAGGAAGGTGCGGTCGCGGGAGGGCACGGCGAGGATGTCCTCGGGCGGGGTGGCCTCGATCACGGCCCGTACCTCGTCGGTCCAGTCCGCGTAGGCGTGGGCGATCTCGTCCTTGGTGCCGTCCCAGGCGTGGGAGCGGGCGGCGGGCATGTTCTTGGTGCCCCACCAGTAGTAGCGGCCGTGGCCGATGTCGATGAGGCCGAAGCGTTGTCCGCTGCCCCAGTAGTGGCGCACGCTGCCGGGGGTGAGGCCGGGGTGGTGGAAGGGGACGATGCCGAGCCAGCAGACGTAGCCGCTGTCCTGGGAGGTCTCCGGTCCGACGAGGTGGTCGCGGATGGCCGAGTGGAATCCGTCGGCGCCGATGAGAAGGTCGCCGTGCGCCGTGCGGCCGTCCTCGAAGTGGACGGTGACGCCGGTGTCGTCGGTGGTGAAGCCGGTTGCAGCGGCGCCCAGGTGGAGGGGGCAGTCCCCGGCCGCCTCCAGCAGGGCCTCCTGGAGGTCCGAGCGGCTCAGGCAGACGCTGGGCGCGCCGACCTGCTCGCAGACCTCCTTGAAGGGCAGGTCTCTGATCTCGTGGCCGCGGTGGTCCAGGACGGTGAAGGATGTGGCGATCTGGCCGCGTCGGTCCAGGCCGAGGTCGATGCCCAGCGTGGCGAGGGCGTTGACGGCGTTGCTCATGACGGACAGGCCGGAGCCGGCGGCGCGCAGTTCGGTGGCGCGCTCGTAGAGCGTCACGTCGATGCCGACCCGTCGGAGGGCGGTGGCGCAGGCCAGTCCGCCGATGCCGGCGCCGATGACGAGGGCCTTGAGGGGCTGGTTCGTTGACATGTCGTCAGTTCTCCTTGTGGGGTCCGGTCGGGTCGGTGCTGATCAGGTCTGCGACCGTGCGGGCCACGTGTGCCACGTGCGGCTCTTCCATGATCGTGAGGTGGTCTCCCGGGACGCCGATGACCTGGACCGGGCCGCCGGTCATGTCGCTCCAGCCGTTGGTCTCGTCCTGGTGTCGGCTGCCGGCGGCGCCGTGCATGGCGGCGAGGACGTCCGGCAGTGGTTGCCTGGCGCGGATCAGGGTGAGCGCCTGGTCCCCGGCCTCGGGTCGGTAGTCCAGTGCGGCCTTCCAGTTCGCCCGGTAGACGTGGAAGAGTCGGCGGATGACGGCCCCGGAGCTGCCGGCCGGCAGGACGCCGGCGTCGGTGGCGAGGTGGGCGATGAAGTCGAACTTCTCCTCCAGCGTGGTCAGTTCGTCCGGTATGACCTCCATCGGGGAGTCGCCGCCGCGCTCCAGCCAGAGCAGTTCCCAGAAGAACCAGCCCAGGAGTGCGTCGTCGTCGTGGCGGTGGCGGTGCCCCTGGTTCAGTGCGGTGGTGTCCAGGAGGATCAGGTGGGCCACGTCCTCGCCGGCGGCGCGCAGCCGGCGGGCGATCTCGAAGGCGACGAAGCCGCCGAAGGACCATCCGCCGAGGGTGTAGGGGCCGTGCGGCTGCACGGTGCGCAGGGCCTCGATATAGCTGTCCGCGATCTCCTCGACGGTGCGCAGGGGTGTGGTGCCGGGGTCCGCTCCGGCTGCCTGGAGTGCGTACAGCGGTTGGTCGTCCGGGAGGTGGCGGGCGAAGCGTACGTAGCACAGCACGTTGCCGCCCATGGGGTGGACGAGGAACAGGGGCGGGCGGGTGCCGTGGGGGCGGATCGGTACCAGGGGGTCGTAGGCGGCGACGGCGTCGCCGGCGCGCAGCCGTGCCGCGAGGCGGGCCACGGTGGGGGCCGCGATGAACTTCGACATCGGGATGTTCACCCCGTAGCGCTGCTCGATCTGGACCACCAGGCGCATCGCGGTGAGTGAGGTGCCGCCGAGGTCGAAGAGGCTGTCGTGCACGCCGACGGTCGGCAGCCGGAGGAGGTCGGCCAGCATCTCGGTCAGCGCGCGTTCGTGGGCGTCGCGCGGCTCGGATCCGGTGGTCTCGGTGGTGGGGGTGAGCGGGAGTCGGCGCAGGGCGGCGTCGTCCCGCTTTCCGCTGGGGGTGAGCGGCAGGTGGGTGACCCATTGCAGGTGGGCGGGGACCATGTGGTCGGGCAGTGCGGTGCGCAGTCGTTCGCGGATGCCGGTCAGGTCCGTGCCGGTGCCCTCGCCCACGAGGAAGCCCGTGAGGAGGCAGTCGCCGTTCTCGTGGTGGCGGGCGACGATCGCGGCGTCGCGCAGGCCGGGGTGGTGCGGGGCGAGTGCGTTGACGGCCAGTTCCACCTCGGCGAGTTCGACGCGGAAGCCTCGTACCTTGACCTGGGTGTCGGCCCGGCCGGCGTAGGCGAGGGTGCCGTCGGGCAGGACCAGGCCGAGGTCTCCGGTGTCGTAGAGGTTGCGGTCCTCGTCGGTGAAGGGATGGGGGACGAAGCGTTCCTTGGTGAGGTCGGGGCGGCCTTCGTAGCCGTCGGCCAGGCAGGTGCCGCCGAGGTAGACGGTGCCGCGGGTGCCGGCGGGCGCGGGGCGCAGCCGGTGGTCCAGCACGTAGGCCTCGGCGCCGTCGACGGGCCGTCCGATCGGGGGCAGTGCGGGGAATGCGGCCGGGTCGCCGGTCATGGTGAAGGTGGTGGCGACGTGGGTTTCGGTGGGCCCGTACTGGTTCTCCAGGACGGCGTCCGGGAGTGCGGCGCACAGGTTGCGGATCTCCTGGGTGACGCGCAGTTGCTCGCCGGAGGAGATCAGTATCCGCAGTGCGCGGGGGGTGATGTCCAACGCCTGTGCGGTCTCGGCCAGTTGCTGGAGTGCCACGTAGGGGAGGAAGACCCGTTCGATGCCCTCGCGGTCGATCAGTCGCAGCAGTTGCGGCATGTCGCGCCGCTCGGCGTCGCCCACGAGGTGCAGTGTGCCGCCGGTGCACAGGGTGGAGAAGATCTCCTGGAAGGAGACGTCGAAGCTCAGCGGCGCGTACTGGAGGGTGGCGCCGCCCGCGGCGCCGCTGGTGGCCGCTGTCTGCCATGCGACGAGGGCGGCCAGGGAGCGGTGCGGCATGGCCACGCCTTTGGGCCGGCCGGTGGAGCCGGAGGTGAACAGGACGTAGGCGGTGTCCTCGGCGGGGAGGTGGGCCGGGGGTTCCGCGTCGGGGCCCGGGGTCGGTTCGGTCACTGACGCGGCGGGCAGCAGCAGTGACGGGTCATCGACGAGGTGGGTGTGGGGAGTGTGGGTGATGACGCGGAAGGGCCGGGCCTGTTCGAGCATCGCGGCCAGCCGTCGGGCGGGGTAGCCGACGTCCAGTGGCACCACGGCGCATCCGGCGCGCAGAACGCCCAGGATCACGCCGATCGTCTGCGGTGAGCGGTCCATGGCGATCCCGATCCGGGCCCGGGGCGGGGCGCCGAGTCCGCACAGTCGCCGGGCCACCCGCTCGGCGGTCTCGGCCAGTCGGGCATAGCTCCACCGCTCCTCCCCCATGGCCAGGGCGGTTGCGTCCGGTGTGCGGGTGGCCTGCTGAGTGAAGCGTTCGACGACGGTGGGGTGGGGGGTGGTGGGGGCGAGGACCGGTCGGTCGGCGAGGAAGGCGTAGTCGGGCTCCGCGTGGGGGTCCTCGACCATGCGCCGCAGGATGCTTCGGTAGGCGTCGGCGTAGAGGCGGGCCTGGTCGGTGGAGATGTCGTCGCCGCAGTCGATCCGCAGCCACACCCGTCCGCCGTCCGGTTCGGTGACGGCGTTCACCAGGAGTCGGAAGTCGGTCTCCTCCCAGGTGCGGAAGGACCGCAGTCGTATGCCTGGTACGCGGAGGACCTCGGACAGCTGGTGGAAGTGGACATAGTTGAAGGCGGTGTCCAGGACGGGGCTGCCGTGGTCCTCCTGGATGGCGCTGAGCGGGTAGCGGCGGTGGGGGTGGGCGTCCTGTTCGTGGCGGAGGGCCTGTCGTGCCACGTCCAGCCATGTGGTCTGTGCGAGGTCGAGGCGCATGGGCACGGTGTTCAGGAAGAGTCCGGCGGTGCGTTCCGCGTGGGCCAGTTCGGCTCGTCCGTGAGTGATCAGTCCGGTGGTCACGTCGTGGGTGCCGGCCGCGCCTTCGGTTCCGGCGAACATGCCCAGTGTCAGGCAGTGCGCCGCGAAGAGTACGGACTTCACGGGCAGGTGGTGCGCGGAGGCGAACTGCCGTACCTGTGCGACCAGTTCGTCGGGCAGGTCGGCGCGGTGTGTGGAGGGTGCCTGGGCGGTGTCCGGCAGGTGTGCCCCGAGTGCCTCGATCCGCAGGGGTTCGCAGCCGGCCAGTCTCTCCTGCCAGTACCGCCGTGCGTCCGCGGATGCCAGGGCGGCCTGTTCCTCCCGTACGCAGGCTGCCGCGGAGGGTGGTGCGGTGGCGTCGACGGGGCCGATGGCCAGTCGCATCCCGTGTGCGTAGTCCTGGAGGAGTTCCTGGAGGAGGTTGGCCACGCTGCCGCCGTCGAGCAGGGCGTGGTGGAAGCTGAGGACCAGGTCGACGGCGTCGGGGCGGACGTGTGCCCGGAAGAGGTAGAGCGGGGCCTGTTCGAAGGCGTAGGGGTGGCAGCGGCGTTCCTCGATGTGTGCCCGGACCTCGGTGTCGGCCGCGGTGGGCTCCCAGGCGCGCAGATCGACGATGTCCAGGCCGTCGGGTGCCTGCGGGCGGACGATCTGCAACGGTTCGGAGAAGCCCGCCAGGTCGAAGGCGGAGCGCAGCACCGGGTGGCGTGCCACCAGCCGGTCGAAGGAGCGGCGGAAGGCGTCCTCGTTCCAGGGGAGTTCGAGGGTGTACTGGAAGACGTCCTTGTAGGTGGCGGAGTTCTCGTGCCGGCGGCTGTGGTAGAGCAGGCCGAGTTGGAGCCGGGTGAGCGGCCAGGCGTCCTCGGTGCCTTCCAGGCGGGCCCGGTCGACGCCGGACACGAGGGCGAACGGGGCGGGGGCTTCGTCGTTCCCGGGTTCCGCCAGGCTTGCGACGCAGGGGGCCAGCCCTGCGACCGTCGGGTTGCGGACGAGGTCGGTGAGGGAGAAGTGCAGGCCCTGCGCCTCGGCCTCGGCGCGCACCTTGAGCATGAGGATCGAGTCGCCGCCGAGGGTGTAGTAGTCGTCGTGGACGCCGACGGTCTCCCGGTCCAGCACCCTGGCCCAGATCTCGGTCAGGGCCGCCTCGGTGCGGTTGCGGGGCGGCCGGCCGGCGGCCGGTTCGGCGGTCTCCTGGAGCGGGGGCAGCGCGCGGCGGTCGGCCTTCCCGTTGGGGGTCAGTGGGATGGCGTCGATGCGTGCGAAGGCGTCGGGGACCATGAACGCCGGTAGCGTCCGGGCGAGTTGTGCGCGTAGTTGTGCGTGGTCGAGGGCGGTGTCGGCGACGTAGTAGCCGGCCAGGCGGGTGCCGCGCGTGGCGGTGGTGTGGTCCACGACGATGGCGTCGCGGACGCCGGGGACGGCGCGCAGGGCGCCCGCCACCTCTCCCGGCTCCACGCGGTTGCCGCGGATCTTGATCTGGCCGTCGATCCGTCCGAGGTACTCCAGGGTGCCGTCCGTCAGCCAGCGGGCGAGGTCGCCGGTGCGGTAGAGGCGGCCTGCCGGGACGAAGGGGTCGCGGACGAACTTCTCGGCGGTCAGTTCCGGGCGGTCCAGATAGCCCCGGGCGACACCGGCGCCGCCGATGCACAACTCACCGGCGACGCCCACCGGTTGCGGCAGTTCGTCCGGGCCCAGGACGTAGAGCCGGGTGTTGTCGATCGGCCGGCCGATCGGAACCCGTGCGACGCTCCGGGCGGGGTCGTCCGGGCAGTCGTAGTACGAGACGTCGACGGTGGCCTCGGTCGGTCCGTAGAGGTTCACCAGTCGTACCGGGCTCGTGGCACCGGGTGTGCCGAAGACCTGGTTGAACTGGTCCACCCGTGCCGGTGGCAGCGCCTCGCCGCTGCAGAAGACGTACCGCAGGCAGTGCAGGCCCTCGCGTGCCTCCGGCGTTGCCTGGAGCAGGTCGAGGAAGGGGCCGAGCATCGAGGGGACGAAGTGCACGACGCTGACCCGCTGTTCGCGGAGGGTGCGCAGGATCTCCCGCGGGTCCCGCTGGCCGCCGGGCGGCAGCAGGGCCACCGCGGCGCCCTCGACGGCCCACCAGAACAGTTCCCACACCGAGACGTCGAAGGAGACCGGCGTCTTCTGCAGCAGCACGTCGTCGTCGCCGAGCGGATAGCGGCGCTGCATCCAGGCGAGGCGGTTGACGACGCTGTGGTGCTCCACCATGACGCCCTTGGGTCGGCCGGTGGAGCCGGAGGTGTAGATGACGTAGGCCAGATCGCGGGAGCCGGACAGTGGGGCGAGCGGGGCACCGCTGCCGTGCAGCAGTTCCTGGACCTGCCGCACCTTCGTCTCGTCGGCCACACCGGTGGTGGGGCCGTCGCCGTCCACGATGACCACCTTGGCGCGGCTGTCCTCCAGCAGGAGCCGCACGCGTTCGGCCGGGTAGTCGGGGTCCACCGGGACGTAGGCGCCGCCGGACTTCAGTGTGCCCAGGAGCGCCACCAGCAGGCGGGGGCCCCGCTCCATCATCACCGCGACCCGGTCGTCGGGGCCGACGCCCTGCGCGCGCAGGGCCCGGGCGACGCGGTTGGCCTGCTCGTCGAGTTCGGCGTAGGTCAGGGTCTCGCCTGCGGCGCCGATGACGGCTGTCTGGCGGGGGCGGCGGGCGGCCTGCTTCTCGAACAGGCCGTGGAGTGTGGCCTGTTCCGCGTAGGGCACCTTCGGACCGTGGCTGCGCACCGCCGTGAGGTCCTCGTGTTCGGTGGGCCGCAGCATCGGGACGGTCGCAACGGGCCGGTCCAGCATGTCCACGCCGTGCTGGAGGAGGGTTTTGAGGTGGCCGGCGACCGAGGCGATGGGCAGGTCCTCGTCGAAGACGTCGAGGGCGTAGTCGAGGTCGATGTGGATGTCGGCGGTGTCGTCGAAGGCGTTCACCATGACGCCCAGGGCGTCCTGTTCGTGCGAGGGGGCCATCATGGCCGTCTGCCGTTCGATGCCCGGTATCGCTGCCGGCCGTGGCCAGTGCAGGTAGGAGAGGGTCACGTCGAAGAGCTGGCGGGGGCCGTCGGCCGGTGTGGCCAGTTGGCGCAGGGCGTCGCCGAGGGCGAGGCGTTCGTGGCTCCGGAGCACGCGGATCGCCGCCTGGGTATCGGCGACGAGTTCCCGCACCGTCTGCCCGTCGCGTGCCGCGATCCGCAGCGGCAGCGTGTTGGCGAACTGGCCCAGGATGTCCCTGTGGTGGCCCGCCGGCCGGTTGAGGAAGGGGACCCCGAGGACCGCCTCCTCGCTGCGGTGCAGCCGGGTCAGCCAGGTACCGAACATGGCGGCGAGGTAGGCGAACGGCGAGAGGCCGGCGGCGCGGACCCGGTCGGCGAGGCCGCCTTCGACGACGAGCGTGTGGCGACCGCGGCTGCCCTCGTCCGCCGTGCGTGCGAAGAGTGCGGGCGATACGCCGGCGAGGGCTTCGCGGTGGAAGGCGCGGTCGCGCTCGCTCTCGGCGCCCGCGCGATAGGCGGCTTCCTCCTCGACGAAGGCGAGGTAGGAGGACGGCTCGCGGCGGGCGGTGTGCTCCCGGCCGGCACCCGTGGCCCGCGCGTAGTCCTCAAGGATCTCGTGGCTCAGCCGGTGGAAGGTCCAGCCGTCGGCGACGATGTGGTGTGCCTTGATGTGCAGATGCGTGACGTCCGGCCCCTCCCGCAGCAAGGTGGCTTCGGCCAGGGCGCCGCCGTCCGTGAGCGGCAGCGCCGTCGCCATCGAGCGCCGGATCCAGGCGGCGCACGCGAGGTCCGGTTCGGGCTCCTGAGCGAGGTCGATCCGGCTGACCCGGAGGGGTTCGTCCGCCACCCACTGGAAGGGGGTGCCGGCGTTCTCGCCGAACCGCAGGCGGAAGGTCTCGTGGCGCCCCAGCATGTTCTCGATGCACTCGGTGAGCGCGTCGTGGTCGACGTCGCCCCGCAGACGTTCGTGGAGGACGCAGTTGAACTGCGGTGATTGTGGAGCCTGAGAACCGGCGGCCCAGACATCCCGTTGATACGCCGTCAGCGGGCTCTGCGCGTGTCCGTTCACGTGCACCTGCGTTCCACGGAGAGCTGCTCCGGCAGCCGCGGTCCTCTTCATGATCGACATCATGCCTACCCGCGAGTAGATCCGCGGCGGGCCGAGAGGGCAGCCAGGCATAAGGGCGGCGAAATCACGCCAAGGACCGCGAGCGTCCCTCTCGCGTACATACCAGACCCGGCAGTTCGACGATCTACCTGAGTGATCCCGTCCGCCGGCCGGAGCCAGAGCCTCCTTTTGTGCGTGTGCCGTGTCGGTCGAAAGTTGTCCGAATCCGAGCGGAAGGCGTGCGAGCCCGGGGAGGAGCTGATGAGGCCGGCGGTGAAACGCCGCGGGGAGGGCGGGAGTTCGCGTTCGTGCCCGGCAACCCGCCTGACGGGCCCGGGCACCGGCGCACCGGCGACGTCGCCACCCTGCCCCGACGCGGCAGTCGAAGGGCAGTGCCGTGCGCACCGCGGGGCACCGGCTGGCCGCGTGCCCGCGTGCGGCGTAAAATTTGCGGAAACTGGATTCCCTTGATTACCACAGGGTTGAAAATCTCGCACGGAGCTCGCGGCGGGCGCCCGCTCTTTGGCAGATCTGGATTGTTTCCCAACCGTTCCGTGTCCGCCGCACTGCCGGAACAGGTCCTCAAAGTCACGGCTGAGCACGCGGCCCTATCGTGTGCGGCAATCGGCCACTCATCAATTCGGAGTCTCCGAGGCCCCGGATTTCCTTCCGACTGCATGAGGCCACATAATCGATTGCCGCCGGCCGCACCATTTCACCGGCGGCAAAAAGACCTTGACACTCGATCAGCAACGGGTTCGGGTATGGGTTGGCTCACCTTCGGGTATTTCGTATCGTATATTCCCTATGCGATGCTGGTGAAAGCGCTGGCCAGTGGCGTGACTCCGCTGTCGCACGGGCCGGTCAGCGGCTTTGAGCTGCTGCCCGCAACCGCTCTCGGCCAGCTCGTCGCCATGCCGATCTTCGTGGGACTGACAGGTTGGTGGCGGCAGATGCGGCGCGGCTCCGTCGGCGGACTCCGGGTTCCGACTGTCGGTCGGGACACGCTGGTGTCCGCATTCTTCACCTCGCTCATCATCGGCACCACCACGATGAACTACACGTTTTCCGGCGTCTCCATCCTCTTCATGCTGCTGTTGATGCGCGGGGGTGTGCTGAGTTTCTCCCCCTTGGTCGACAAGGCCCGCAAGCGACGCGTGACGGCATATTCGTGGGCGGCGCTGTGCCTCAGTCTGATCGCGGTTTCGGTGGCTCTCGGGGATGTGAACAGCTACTACCTCACCACGGCCGCCGTGCTGAGTGTTCTGATATATCTCGTCGGTTACCTGGGCCGCTTTGAAATCATGAGCCGGGTCGCCAAGACCGGGGTGCCCGCGACAGACCGCCGGTTCTTCGTGGAGGAGCATGTCGCCGCTCCGATCTGGCTGACCCTGCTGCTGGCGGCAGGGGCGCTGGCGGGGCAACCACAGTTGCGCGCGGGTTTCACCACCTTCCTCGGTACCCCGCTCGCGTTGGTGGCAGCAGGGATCGGCGTGACGTACGAGGTGCTGTTCATCTTCGCCTCGCTGATGTACCTCGACCGACGCGAGTACACCTGGGGTGTGCCGGCCTGGGCGTTCGCCAGTCTGATGTCCGGCCTGGTGGCCTCGTTCTCGCTTGCCTGGCTGGCCGGACTCCAGGCTCCGGGTTTCGGTCAGCTCGCCGCGTTCGTCTTCGGCGTCGGCGCGGCGGGGGTGCTGGCCTACCCGTCTGTCGTCTTCTGGTGGCGGGCACACACCGCCGGGCCGGTGCACCGCGTGCTGTTCGTCTGCGGCGGGAACACCTCACGTTCGCCCACGGCCGAGGTCATCGCCTGGGCCCAGGCCGCGGAGGCGGGAGTCGACCATGCCTTGCAGTTCTCCAGCGCGGGCGTCGCGACGAGGCGTCCGGGGGAACCGATGGCGCCCGAGGCCCGCGCCGCGCTTGTCGAGCTCGGGCTCCCCCAGGTGCGGGGCCGCGGGGATCCCCGCCGTCACCGGTCGCGCCCGGTCACTCCGGAACTGTGCCGGGTCAGCTTCATCATCTACTGCATGACCCGGGCCCATCGCGAGAAGGTGATCGCGATGGCGCCCGAGGCGAGGGACCGCACCCTGTGCCTGGACCCGCGCCGTGACATCCCCGATCCGGAGGGTCAGTCTCCGGAGGTCTACGTCCGGTGCGCCCGGCACATCCAGCGGTCCGTCCGGGGCCGTCTGCGCGAGCTGCTCGGCGCCGGCTCTCTCGCGGCCCCGTTCAGGGGAGGCTGAGCCGCGGATGGCACCCTCGCTCCCCCACCCCCAGTGCCGGAACGTCTCCTGTCACAGCGGGACAGCCTTCCCGGACCGGGCGGTGCCGCGGGACGCCCTGGCGGATGCGGATGCGGGTGCGACGCTCGCCGCGGCGGCACCGCCGTACGTTCGCGGCAACCGACGTTCCCCCGCAGTGCCGGCCACGTGGGTCCGCGGGCCTGTCCCCGTGCGCGGCGTCGGGCGACGCTCTGGAGATGCGCGCCGTCCCGCGGAAGGCGATGCTCGCACTGGTGGCCGGTTGCCTGCGTGGCTGCCCGGACGTCGGTGCCGTCGGCATCGGGTACGCGGACGTGGTGGCCACGGTCGATCCCTTCGTCCGGCAACGGTCCCGTCTGGAGGAGCACGTCCAGTGGAGCTGTTGACGAGCGGTTGCGGTGCGTCCGTCGCGCGGCGGGCGCAGCTGGTCGCCGTGCTCGCCGAACCGGAGGATCTCACCGCGTCTCGCCTGCGGGGCCTCGTAGGACTGGCCGATGCGTTGGAGGTCCGTGCCGACCTGGTCGGCGATCCCGATCCGCGGCGGTTGCGCAGGCATTTCAGGGGACCCCTGACCTACAGCCTGCGCTCCCGACGCCACGGTGGCCGCTCGGCGCTCGGCCCGGTCGAACGGCGCGCCAGGCTGCTCCGCGCGGCGGATCAGTACGATCTGGTCGATCTGGAGGCGATGGACGACCTGGTGCCGGAGCTGCTGGTGGGCATCCCGCCCCGGCAGCGGCGGGTGTCCTGGCACCAGCCCGAGGCCGCACGCCTGGAGAGATATGCCGACCGTGGGTTCGGGGCGGCCATGTGGGAGGCGTCGGAGGCGCTGCGGCACCGTTTCGCCGTGATGAGGGCCGTACCGGCGGCGGTGTACCTGCTCGTGCCGCAGCCCGGCGCGCAGTACGGGTCGGCCTCGCCGCTGCTGCTCACCGGGCTCGGGCGCGCCGATGTGACGGCGTTCGCCTCCGGTCCGGCCGGGATCTGGACGCGGGTGCTGGCACCGTGGCTGGGCGCGCCTGTCGTCTTCGGCCGGGCCGGTGCCCCGGGGGCGGACGGCATGCCCAGCGTGGCCCAGTTGCGGTCGGACTACGGCCTGCCCGCGCTTCCCCCGCTCGACGCCCTGTTCGGTATCGCCGGCCAGGCCACCGGGCGTTCGCTGTCGCCCAGGCTGCACAACGCGGCGTTGCGGCATCTGCGGTTGCCCGCGCTCTATCTGCCGTTCCCCGTGGACGTGTTCTCCCGTTTCTGGCGCTGGGCCTTCGACTTCGGTGCGCTGGCCCGGCTGCCGCTGCGCGGGCTCACGGTGACCGCGCCCCATAAGCGCAGTGCGGTCGAGGTGGCCGATGTCGCCGACCCGCACGCGTTGCGCTGCGGTGCGGCCAATGTGCTGTGGTGCGACGCCGGGTGCTGGCGGGCGGCCACCACCGACACCGTCGCCGCCCTGCACACCCTTGCTCAGGCCGGGGTCGATCCGAGCGGCCGACGGGCCGCCGTCATCGGGTGCGGCGGTGCCGGGCAGGCCGTCGCGCTGGCCCTGGACCAGGCCGGAACCGAGGTGACCCTGGTCAACCGGGGGGAGGCGCGCGCCCGGGACGCCTCCTCGCGTCTCGGACTCCCCTACGTGCCCCTGTCCCGGTTCTCCCCTGCCGGGCACACCGTGCTCGTCCATGCGACGCCTGTGGTGGAACGGCCGCCGTTTCCGATCACCGCGGCCGATCGGGACGCGGTGGTGTTGGAGCTGGTCTACCGTGATCCTCCGACCGCGCTCATGAGCGCCACCCGGGCCGGCGGGCTGCTCGGTATCGACGGTTGGGAGGTCCTGTTCGTCGAGGTGAGCGAGCAGTTCCGGCTGCTGACCGGCCATCCGCTGCCGGAGGCGCTGCCCCTGCGCCCGCTCTGCTTCGGCTCGGCCGGGCCGGCCGAAGCCGGCGACCTCGCCGTACCGGCGGGACAGCCGCAGGCACGATCCCCGAGGCGGTCTGCGAGCAGGGAGGCGTCATGACGGCCCGTCCGGCGTCCCATGACGGACCGGCCGCGCCGCGACCGTCGGACGCCCCCGATGTCTCGGCGCTGCTGGGTGACTGGGTCAACACGGATCAGCGCGGCCCGAAGGGCCCGCTCCGGTTGAGCGTGACCCGGCACGACGGGGGCTTGGCGGTCAGGGCCTTCGGTACCGGAAGCCCGCAGCCGCGTGACTGGGGCGAGGTCCCGGCGGTTGCGTACAGCGCGCCGGGCACACCGTCGGTTGCCTGGGCGTTTTCGGCGCTCTACGACTTCGGCTCGCTGCGCACCGTCGTGTGCGCCTACCACAAGACCGGCATCCTGGTGGTCACCACGTCCAGCGTCTTCCGTCGCGGCGCAGGCGTCGACCATTGGGCCCGCTCGTTCTACCACAGGGCCAAGGGGCGGGTATGACTGCGCGGGCGGTCGATCCGGCGCCGCTGTCCGGCAGTTGGATCAACTTCGACACCACAGCCATCGGCATCCGCCTGGTCGATGTCGGGATCGAGGGCGGCCGGCTCATGTTGCGGATCACCGAGCGCGGCGCCGCGGAGACCTCTCAAAAGGCACTGGCCGACGCGCCTGTCACCGGCGCCGTCCTGCCCGCCGTCCCGTTGGCCGATGACATCGACGCCACCGAGGCCGTGGCCTTCCTCGCCGAGGGCCCGCTCGGTTCCCGCCGGGCCCTGCTCTGCGGCTACCTCAACCGCGGGCTGCTGACCATCGACGTCCACACCGTCCACTCCGGTGAGGCGCGGAGGCCGAAGGTGATGTATCGCGCCCATTTCTACCGCTCCGAAGGCGCCGAGCCCGGATGACCGGCGACCGGGACCGCCTGACCGGTCCGGCCTCCTTTCCGGCGTCCGAGGACGACCGGGCGGTCCTCGACGCCGTGGCGAAGCTGGCCGAGGACAATTTCGCGCCTCGTGCCGAGGAGTACGACCGAAGGGCCAGATTTCCCACCGAGGACTTCGACGATCTGTTCGCCGGGGGCTTCCTCGGGGCCACCGTGCCCCGTGCCTACGGCGGTCTTGGCTACGGCCCGCAGCAGCGCAACACCCTGCCGCTGTGGGAGATGACCACCACGCTGGCCAAGGCCGATCTGTCCCTGGCCCGCTGCTGGGAAGGGCACGCCAACTCCCTTGTCCTCATCGACGCGCTGGCGCCTCCGGAGCAGAAGCGGCGCTGGTTCGCCGGCGTGGTCGAAGAGGGAGAGATCTGGGGTGCCTGGAGCGGCGAACCCCAGACACCCAAGCCGGGCGAGAACCACCGCTTCGGCACCACGTTGACCCCGGTGACCGGCGGCTGGACCCTCCGCGGCAGCAAGGCGTTCGCCACCGGCGCCACCGGGGCCCGGTGGGCGATCCTGCTCGTCGATCCGGCCGGCCCCGGTGGCGCCCGGCACGCCCAGGGGGCCGACCGGAATCTCCTGCTGCTCGCCTGTGACCTGTCCGATCCGAGCGTGACGGTGGACAGTTCGTGGTGGGATCCGATCGGCATGCGTGCGACGGTCAGCCATGTGGTGCGGTTCGAGGACACCTTCGTCCCGCGGGAACACCTCATCGGCCGTCCCGGCGGCTACTTCGAAGGACACTGGCAGACCGCTTTCATCCCGCACTACGCGGCGAGCTTCCTCGGCGGCGCGCTGGCCGCGTACGACTACGGACTGGCCTATCTCAAACGGCAGGGCAAGGGCGGTGACCCGCACATTCAGCAGCGGGTGGGCACCATGGCCGTCAACGTCGACACCGCCCGCCTCTGGCTGCGCCACGTCGCCGAGCTGTGGGACGAGGGCAGACGTGAGGAGGCCGGGATCGCCGGCAACCGGGCCTGGCACGTGATCGAGCACCTGGCGGAAGAGACGGTGCACCATGTCATCCGCGCGTGCGGTGCCCGCAGCCTCATCCGCCCGAGCCCGGTGGAGCGCATTCTGCGCGATCTGACCTTCTACGAGCTGCATGACAACGACGACCACATTCTGGCCACCATCGGCCGGGCCGTCCTCGGCGAGCAGCACGATCTGTCGTTCCACAAACCCTGAACCCGCTTGTGGTGCGCAGGGCCGCGACGGGTTCGCGCCCTGACGGACGCGTCCCCGTGGCTTCCGTGCAACAGGAACAGGAACAGGAACAGGAACAGCGAACTGCAACTGGGGTGCTACCGCCGGACCTTCACGCTCAGGCCCCGTGGGGCTTGTGCGGACTTGCCCGGCGGGACGACCTGTCCCACGTCGCCGGTGCAGTTCGCCCCCTGGTAGACGACGACATCGCGGTTCGTCTTGTTTTTGATGTTCAGGCCCTTCTTGGGCCATGAAAGCATGCGCCGTCATGCGGATTGATCATTTGCTCGCCGTTGACGGTGAGGGTGCCGGTCGCCGCCTGGGCGCTGGTGGCACTGGTCAGGCAGAGGGCTGCGGTGGCGAGGAAGATGCCAACCGCGGAACGTAGACGTGTCCTTGTCCCTCCTGGGTCGAGACGTGCTTCCCTGGATTACTGCCTCTCCTGCATGGCGGTACACGACTCGTCACGGTGATGTGGGGAAGGCGTGGCACGTGCCAACTCGGCGCATCGGCAACGATATTGACGACCAAACGCACGAGGGCCGACCAACGGTTCGGGCTCGCTGTTCGCAGAGTCGGTGTCGGGCGAGACCTGTCCCCCCGGCGTGACCATACAGCGGTGGTGCCCTTGTCCAACCGTCTCGTTGGACAAGGGCACCACGGCGTGAGGGATCAGCCGGTGATGGAATCCGCGGGCCTTGATGCCGGAGTCGTGGTGGAGTCCGCTTCGACGTTGCGGCACCAGGTCTCGGTTGCGCGCAGCGCGCCGAGGAGCCCCACCACACTGAAGACGACCGGCACCAGCAGGGCCATACGGTAGCTGTGCAGGTCCGCCGGCCCTGCCGTGTGGTGCGTGAGGTCGACGATCCAGCCGAAGAGCGGTTGGATGACTGCGGAGGCGGCGAACACCCCGGTATTGGCCACAGCCAGGGCGGTGGCGGAGGTGGCACGGGGTACCAGTTCCTTCAACGTCGTGAAGGACACGGTGACTTGCGCGGCGGCGAGGCCGACGAGCAGGTAGAGCGCAAGGCCGCTCCATCCGGGCCGCCACGGCGCACACCCCAACAGGAGCCAGCCGGCGACGGCGGCACCGGAGGAGGCCAGCAGCAGGGGCTTGCGCCTGCCGAGCCGGTCGGAGACGACTCCGATCAGGAAGGATCCGATGCCGTAGGCGGCCAGGGCGAGCGTGGTGTAGAGGGCGGCGTGGGCGTTGGAGAGGTGGAAGCCGTCGGTCAGAACGGGGACTCCCCAGAGGCCGGAGAAGGCGTAGAAGGTTCCGTTGGTTCCGATGGTGCACCAGAAGACCGGCCAGAGCTCCCGGTATCCGAGGACTTGTCTGATGCTGTGCCAGGCCCCGTTCGTGGAGGTGCGGTTGGAGGGCGTCTCGGCGGCGTGGTCATCGGGGCGATTGCGGACGAAGAGCAGGACCGCTACCGCCAGCAGGAACGAGAGGGCCGCGGCCGCGCCGAAGATCGTTCGCCATGACATGTGGTGGAGCAGCAGCGCGGAGGGGCTGCCGGCCAGGACGCTGCCGATGTTGGCGAGCAGCATGGTGAGGCCGGTGATGGCGCCGTAGTGCCGGGCGGAGAACCACACCGCGTTGTTCTTCATCACGCCGACGAAGACCACCGACAGTCCAAGGCCGGTCAGTAACGGTCCCAACGATGCCTGGACCAGGTTGTGGGCTGTTGCCTGGGCGCCCGCGCCGATTGCGGTCACCAACGAGCCTGCGGCGACCGACAGCCGGGTTCCCCAACGGTCCACCACGAGGCCGGCGGGGATCTGTGCCGCGGTGTAGACCCAGAAGTGCCACGCGGCGAGGACGCCGAGTTGTGCCGCGGACGTTCCGAGTGCCGCGCTCAGCGACTGGGCGAAGGTGGCCGGCGCGAAGCGGTAGAAGAAACCGGAGAGGAAGCAGGCGGTGAGAGCGGCGTACCCGCTCCAACGCAGGAGGTGGAAGCGGCGGTCAGTCGGCATGGAGGACCTGGTCGAGGATCCAGTTGTCCAGGCGGTGCACGACGTGTTCTTCGGGGACGTAGCATCCCGGCGACGAGGCGTTGAGCCCCTTCTGCTGGTATTCGGTGATCCAGTCGTCTTCTTCGATGACTTGGTCGAGTCGCCTGTAGTACCGCTTGGAGACCTCGTCGAAGTCCTCGCGCTCCAAAGTCGTTGCGGGGAAGGCGTATCCGACGCGGACCCGGGTGCGGGTCGCGGAGTCGGGGATCTTGTGGATCCACCACATGACGTCCTGCGCGGTGACGAGGAAGAAGCCGGGCAGCAGGATCGAGAAGTGTGTGCCGCGGGCCGCCGCGCCGGTCAGTCCCGTGGTGTGCGGGAAGCCGGTCTGCTCTTCGCCCGGGTACAGGGCCGGGGTGTGCGGTGATTCATGGTAGACGCCGATCCAGTGTCCCTGGGACTCCGATACCGTGACGGGTTGCTCGCCTATCGAACCGCGGTGGATGTGTTTGGTGTGCAGCGTCTCCATGTCGACCTCGACATATAACTTCCAGTTGCTGTCCAGCACGTATTCCCGTTGCTGAACGGCCACCATCTGCGCGGTCTGATGCGGCGCGGCGACGGTCGAAGGATAGTTGCCGAGATAGTCGTCCAAGGTCGGTGCGGTTGCCGGGTCGCCGAGGTGGACGAAGATCAGGCCCTCCCGGACACCGCAGGGAACCTGCAGGAGGTCCCTCCCCAGCCCCGCCAGTTCCTCCCGGCTGTGTCCTTCCAGACCGGGGGCGTGTTTGAGCACGCCTTCGAGGCTGTATGTCCAGGAGTGGTAGGGGCAGCGCAGTCCCCTGCACGATCCGGAGAGCTGATCGGTCACCAACGCGCCGCGGTGGCGGCACGAGTTGCGGAAGGCCCTGACCTCCCCGTCGTCGCCGCGCACGATCAACAAGGGCTCGTCCAGCAGGCGGAGGGTGAAGAAGTCGCCGGGCTCCGCAACGGAGGTGGCCAGGCCGGCGAAGTGCCACGCCGGTCGGAACAGGGTCTCCACCTCGCGCTGGAACCACGCCTCATCCGTGTAGACCCAATGCGGCAGCGTTTCGGCCCGTTCACGGGGGAGACGGGTCCGCGCGTAGTGCGACGGATCGAAGATGTCAACAGGCTTGCGCATTGCAATACGACCTTCCCGTCGATGATGCAGGCGCCGCGCAGGCTAACCACGATCACTTTCGCCAGGCAAGGGAGGTCAAATAGGCGCGTAAGTCAGGTCATTTCAATTCACTTCGCCGGAACGCCGTCATGAGGGCACCGTCAGCGGACCCGCTAAAGGCGCCGTCGTTCCATGAGGCCGTGTCAGCCACCGCGGCGGTGGAGTCCGGTCGCGTTTCCGCCGACGTGCACAGACGCGGGCAGCGCTCTCCGCCACCGCGGGCAACCATGCTCCGGCATCTTAGAGAGCCGTCGAGCAGGTTGGGCAAGTGGGGTGCCTGGCTTGGGATTCCACCGACGGCACGACAGGCGGCAGCTGTCCTGAAAGATTCGTTGTGGGGCTGAAAGTTCCTGTGGGAACCGCCCCGATCACGCCGAACCGAAGTCGTGGCCGGCGTCCGAGTCGGAGTAGGCCCCGGTCGCCGAACCTCCGGTGTCCCAGGAGATCGCAGGCGGCTCATGAGAGGTGGGGGGACGCCTTCGTCGACCGGGACCCGGCACTGTCGGAAGCCGGGTGCTGACGGACGGTGTGCGGTGCACTGCGGCCTTCAAGCCCGGCGGGCCGCGCCCCTCCCCCACACCGCTGAGCTGCATCGCTGCCGGCCGTCCTGCCCCTCGTGCGCCCGCACAGGATCGGCTTGTGCCCCACGAGTCCAGGACGAGCGCGGGTGGCCGCGGGGCGTGCGGAGGCGGCTGCGGTCGCGGTGTCGGAGGATTGACGCGACGCTGTCAGGAGAGCGCGGCTCGCCTCACATATGCGGGTGCGTCGTCAGCCGCGCTGGACAGGAAGGCAGCGGTCATGGCAGCGATGTCCGACAACGGGCGGCACCCGAGCGCCTACGACAGCAAACACGTCATCGGGGACGCCGTGTTCGCCGGCGTGGCGCTGACGGTGAGCGGCCCCCTCAGCATTCTTCAGGGCGTATCCGCCATCACGCACGGCAGGATCTTCTCCCCGGCCGGGTACACCTATCGGTTCGACCTCACCGCGTGGGGCTGGATCCACGTCGTCATCGGCCTGGCACTCTTCGTCATCGGGGTCGGAATCCTCCTCGACAAGGCATGGGCGCGCGGCGCCGGCATCGCGGTGGCAGGCATCAGCATGATCACCCAGTTCATGTTCGTGCCGTACTACCCGGTGTGGTCCATCATCGTGATGGCCTTCGACCTCCTCATCGTGTGGGCACTGAGCAGATCGTTCCATCCCGGGGCCAGCGGCCGTCGATGAACGGGGGCGGACTGCCGCCGGTGAGAACCCGGGTCGGGGGCGACAGCGTCCCCTCCTGCGGGCGAGCAGCCGGCAACGCATGGGCACCAGCGGGTGCCTGGCCGGGCCGACGGCAGGCACCGTGCTCCGCCAGGCGCCGTCGAGCGTGGGCGACGACCGTCCCGAACATGAGTACTTTTGCGGATGGCCCGCCGGCACCGCGCTGAGCAGGATGGCTCCGTGACTGAACATGAGCCTCGTCCCCAGGTGCCTTTTCAACCCGCCCGCGATCGTCGGGCAGTAGAGAGCGTGATGAAGGGCATTCTGCTCGTTGCGGCCATAGTCGGAGGGTGTCTGCTGCTCTTCATGGTCCTCATGATCGCCCCGTACCTGCTCGTCTACTGACCGTGGTGCCGCACGCCTCCGGGCCCGCCTCGGCGTGCCGGCCGGGCCGTCGTTGACGATCGACGCGGACGTTCAACCCGGCGACCAGGCGCCGGGTTCCCGCAGCAGCGCGCGGCCCCGCACCGTGGCATGGACCTCTCCGGGCGGCTCCGGAGCCGGGCGGAGGGGGCTGCCCGCACCGCGGGGCGGATCGACTGGTGTCAGCCGATGCGGCGGAGGCTTTCGGGCGTGAGGTCGGCGAGGGTGGGATAGCCGTCGACGGCCATGAGGAGGTCGGCTTCGGCGAGCAGGGCGCAGTAGATGCCGTCGATGCCGGCGTCCTTGGCGCGGCGGGCGTCGTCGGGGTGGCAGATGCCCTTGAGGATCAGTGGCAGGTCGGTGATCGAGCGCAGCCAGGGAAGGTCGTCCCAGGTGAGGGGGTTGCCGAAGATCTGTGCCCAGTGCATCACCGCGGCTGCCGGGTCGTCCTCGGGGGACTTGGCGAGGCGGGAGCGGAAGACCGGGTCGCTGGTGTAGTTGGCCAGGCAGTGCCCGCGCAGCTGCGGGAAGTTGCCGGTGGCCAGGTCGCGGGGGCGCCAGCCGGTGATCCAGGTGTCCAGGGTGACCACGATGCCCTTGAATCCGGCCCGCTCGGCACGGTGGACCAGGCTCTCGGCCAGTTCCCGGTCCGTCGGGGTGTAGAGCTGGAAGAAGCCGGGGGGTGTCGCCGAACTCGGCGGCCACCGACCTCGCGGCCGCCCACCCCGGCCTCGACATCGTCGACCGGGTCATCACCGTGCGGCATGACAAGCTCCTCGGTCGCCTCCTCGACCCGCACGGCCGCTCCACCGGCGTCGTCCCGCCCGATGTCTGGTCCGAACCGCGGATCTGACGCGGGGCCGGCGCGGAGGTTCGCACGTCGCTCGTGGTCTTCGCCCGGCGGTGGCTGTCGTGGGTCACGTCAGTCGGTGCCGTTCGCAGGGTCGAGCTTTTCGACGACGGTCTCGTCCGGGCCGATGGGGCGCCCGTCGCTGGAGCGGATCTCCAGTGGGCTCAGCGGGTGCCCGTTTCGGCGATCGAGGAGTCGCGAGTGCGACTCGTCCGGGGCGAAGCAGTGCGTCTCGCCCCACTGACGCAGGGCGACGATGACGGGGAAGAGTGCGCTCCCCTTCTCCGTGAGCACGTATTCCTGGTAGCGGCTGCCGTCGGAGGCGGGCACGGATTTCAGCACTCCGGTCTCCTCCAGCGTGCGCAGCCGGCTGGTGAGGATGTTCTTGGCGATGCCCAGGCTTCGCTGGAACTCGCCGAAGCGGCGGCTGCCGTCGAACGCGTCGCGCACGATCAGCAGGGACCACCAGTCGCCGATGGCGTCGATCGACCGGGCAACGGGACACGGTTCGGCGTCGAACCGCGTACGAGCGACCATCGCACTTCCCCCTTCACAACACATCTGGTTGCAACATGCTACCTCCTCGCCTAAGGTCCAGCAGGTAGCAAGTTGCAACCACGAATCGGGGAGGGCGCCGTATGCCGAGCGCATGCTCGACGGCCAGCGGCCGGACGGCCGAGAACACCGCACATGCTTCGTCCGGGCCGCCGCCCGCGCGCCTGATCCTGCTCTTCGCCGTCGCCTGCGGCAGCGCGGTGGCCAACGTCTACTTCGCCCAGCCCCTGCTGGTCACGCTCGGCGAGCAGTTCTCGATCGGCTCCGGACTGCTCGGCGCCATCGTCACGGTCACCCAACTCGGGTACGCCGCAGGCCTGTTCCTGCTCGTCCCGCTCGGCGACCTCGTCGACCGGCGCAGGCTGATCACCCTCCAACTCGGCCTGCTCGCCGCCGCGTTGCTGATCGCAGGACTGGCGCCCGGGATCGCGGCGCTGCTCGCCGCCCTCGCGGCGGTCGGCGCGCTCGCCGTCGTCGCCCAGACCATGGTCGCCGCGGCGGCCCAGCTCTCCGCTCCGGCCTTTCGGGGGCGGGTCGTCGGAGCGGTCACCAGCGGGGTGATCACCGGCATTCTGCTGGCCCGCACCGTGGCAGGCGTACTGGCCGACCTGGCCGGATGGCGCGCCGTCTACCTCTTCTCGGCCGTGGTGACCGCGACGCTCGCCGTGCTCCTGCGCCTCGCCCTGCCGAACGACCGGCAGCCGACGGTCACCATGCCGTACCGGCGTCTGCTGTCCTCGACCGTCGCCCTGTTCGCCCGTCACCCTCTGCTCCGGGTCCGCGGCATGCTGGCGCTGCTGGTCTTCGCGGCCTTCAGCACGCTGTGGAGCAGCGTCGTCCAGCCGCTCAGCAGTCCTCCGTGGTCGCTGACGCACACCGCGATCGGCGCGTTCGGGCTCGCCGGAGCCGCCGGGGCCGCGGCCGCGGGAGCCGCCGGCCGATGGAACGACCGCGGTCTCGCGCAGCGGACCACGGGCACGGCGCTGGCCCTGCTCGCCGTGTCCTGGCTCCCTCTGGCCTTTACCCGGCAGTCGCTCTGGGCCCTGGCGATCGGAGCGATCCTCCTGGACTTCGCCGTCCAGGCCGTGCACGTCACCAACCAGTCGCTCATCTACGCCGTCCACCCGGACGCGGGAAGCAGGATCATCGGCGGCTACATGGTCTTCTACTCCGCCGGCAGCGCCCTCGGCGCCCTCGGCTCCTCCACGGCGTACGCGGCGGCCGGGCGGGCCGGAGTGTCTGCGCTGGGAGCGGCATTCAGCTGCTCGGCCCTGCTGCTGTGGGCGATGACCCGGCGCCTGGGCCCGGTGGCGTGACCTCCTACGGTCGGCTGCGGCCAGGTGGGATGCAGGGGGATATGGCCGACTGGCGTCCGTGTTATGGGACTTGCCCAGGGTGATCAGACGGCCGAACGGCGGCTGCGCCGTAGGCCGCGCCTGTCACCATCCGATGTCCGGCCCCGGCCTCGCATACGAAGCCTGGGAGATCCGGGCACGCGCTATTGCCGGCGGCGGAAGGCGAGTTGTGCACACCGTTGTAGCGGTGGGCTTGTTCAAGGTGGTGACCGCCGGGTGGGTCAAGCCTTTGGCCGGGGCCTGCTGGGTGGCGCGGTCGAGTTGCGGGTTGCTGATCGTTGCGCGAATGAAAGGCATGCCCGGACACTGTCCCGGACAGGCGTGACGCGTCCAACCCATTCCGTTACGGGGTGGGGAGGGGTGCCGGCACAATGCGGAGAGCGACAGTCGCCTGTCAGGCAGGCGCAGGGAGGACCGGGTGGATCGGAACGTCCCTTTCCGGGCTTGGACTTGGCGGCGTCGTGCAGCCGAGGTTCTTGTGGTGTTCGCGCCTGTGAGGCCCGCGGGGCGGCGGTGGTGGGCTGTGGACGCGTTCGACCGCGTCGGCCGTGTCGGCGTTGGAGTCCGGGTCGACAGCGGCCGGCTCGTCGAAGGCGCTGAGGGGGTCGTGACGTGAGGAGGTTTGCGGCCCGGCCCATCGGCACCAGGCGGCTGGACCTGCTGCCGCTGCTCGTCGAGCATGCCGAGGAGATGAGCGGGGTGCTGTCCGATCCGGCCCTGCACACCTTCATCGGTGGCGTTCCGGACGGTCCGCGGGAGCTGCGCTCGCGTTACCGGCGAATGACCGCGGGCTCCCCCGACCCTGCCGTCTCCTGGCTGAACTGGGTGATCAGCCTCCGCGACGAGTCCTGCCTGACGGGTACGGTCCAGGCAACGGTCGGTCCGACCCGCCATGGTCTCGTCGCCGAGATCGCCTGGGTGGTGGGGACGCCGTGGCAGGGAAGAGGCATCGCCACCGAGGCGGCCCGAGGGCTCGTCGACTGGCTCGGCGGGCAGTCGGTGCAGGCGGTCATCGCCCACATTCACCCCGAACATCGAGCATCCGCCGCCGTTGCCACTGCCGTTGGGCTCGCGCCCCTCGGCGTATGGCACGAGGGCGAGATCCGATGGCGCCGAAGTATCGGGGGATGACGTCTGCGATCCGCCGGTCTTGACTGCGACACTCCCCCGCGTCGAGCGCGTGGGTCGTCCGGTCACCGGGCGGGGTTCTCGTCGAGGAGTGTGGCGAGGCTGTCCAGGAGGCGTTGGAGGCCGAAGTCGAAGAGTGCGTCGAGGTCGAGGTCATAGCCGGTCATGGCGAGGCGGGAGAGCATCGGGAACCGGCCGGTGGCCAGGATCTCCTGGAGAGTCGGCACCTGGGAGTCCATCCACTCCTCGCTGTCGAGGCCGCTGAGGGCCTCCGCCTCCTGCTCGGTCTCCAGGTTGACGGCGATGCCACGGGCGTAGTTGAACAGCATGAGGTGCGCGGTGAAGGCGTCCGCGAGGTCGAGGCCGCGTGTGTGCAGGGCGGTGAGCATCCACTCGCTGAAGGGCAGTGCCGCGGCGATCATCTGCGGGCGGGTCACCGAGAGGGCCGGTGCGAGCCAGGGGTGGCGGCGGAACAGTTTCCAGAGCAGCCGGGCGGCGAGTTCGACCTGCTCGCGCCAGTCCTCCGGCGGGTCGGCGGGGAGGGGCTGCTCGGCGAAGACCGTGTCCATCATCTGTGCCAGCAGGGCGTCCTTGTCCGCCACGTGCCGGTAGAGCGACATGGTCGCCACGCCGAGTTCGGCGGCCACCCTGCGCATCGAGACCGCGGCCAGTCCCTCGGCGTCGGCGACGGTGACGGCGGCGGTGACGATCCGTGCGAGCGTGAGAGCCTGGGCTGACGGAGTCTCAGAAGGTGCGCCGGCTGACGCCTCGGAGGATGTGCCCGGGCGGGCGGTGGCCGGGCGGCGGGTGGCGGGGGCCGGGCGGCTCGGTGTCCGGTCGCGGGCCTCGACGACGGTCCCGACGCCCGGGACCGCGCGGACCAGGCCCTCGCGGCGCAGTTCGGTGAGCACCTTGGTCGCGGTTGCCATCGCGACGCCCCACTGCCGGATGATCTCGCGGGTCGAGGGCACCCGCTCCCCCGGCGCCAGCTCGCCGGTCTCGATCCGCTGCCTCAGTTCAGCGACGATCCGGCGGTAACGCGGTCCTGCCTGTTCCTCCATCGACACCCCTCCTGCACTAGTGCGCCTGGATAGGCGTCGTTCCAGGCATCGAGGGGATCGTACCGCCTGGTGCGATGCTGGTGCACTAGTAGTGCACCAGCGCGGGCGCGCCCAACACCCCCAACGAAGAAGAGGATTTCGGGTTGTGGAGTGCGCTGCGTACGGCGTACATTCCACGCCATGCAGAACACCGAGGTACTCGTCTCCGGCGCCGGCATCGCAGGGCCCGCGCTGGCGTACTGGCTACGCAGGGCAGGCTTCGCCGTCACGATCGTCGAACGGGCGCCGGCGCCCAGGCCGGGCGGCCAGACCGTGGATCTGCGCGGCGCCGGCCGTACCGTGATCGAGCGGATGGACCTGATGGGCCGGGCCAGGGCGGAGAGCATGGACCAGCGCGGCTTCGCACTGGTCGACGCCTCCGGCCGGACCACCTCGCGGATACCCGCCGACAGCTTCGGCGGCGAGGGGATCGTCTCCGAGATCGAGATCCTCCGTGGCGATCTCGCCCGCCTGCTCCACGAGGCCACCCTGCCGGACACCGAGTACCTCTTCGACGACACCGTCACCGGTCTCACGCAGCACGCGGACGGCGTCACCGCCACCTTCGAGAAGGCCCCGCGGCGCCGCTTCGGGCTGGTCATCGGCGCGGACGGTCCGCACTCCGTGGTGCGCGCACTGGCCTTCGGCCCGGAGCGGGAGTTCGTCCGCCCGCTCGGCCTCTACACAGCCTGGTTCACCGCCACCGAAGCCCTGGATCTCGACGGCTGGTATCTGATGCACAACGCGCCCGGCGGGCTGGTCGCCTCCGCGCGGCCCGGCCGGCTCCCCGGCGAGATCAAAGCCGGCTTCAGCTTCCGTTCGGCACCGATCGCCTACGACCGCCGCGACATCGCGGCCCAGCGGGAACTGGTGGCCCGGCGCTTCGCCCACGTCGGCTGGGAGGCCCCACGCCTGCTGCGGGCGATGCACACCGCCTCGGACTTCTTCTTCGACACCATGGGCCAGGTCCGCCTCGACCACTGGTCGCGCGGCCGGGTGGCGCTGCTGGGCGACGCCGGATACTGCGCGACGCCGCTGACCGGCCTGGGGACCAGCCTGGCGCTGGTCGGCGCCTACGTCCTGGCCGGCGAACTCGCCCTCGCCGGCGGCGACCACCACATCGCCTTCCGCCGCTACGACGAGGTGATGCGCCCGTATGTGAGCCAGGCCCAGCAGCTGCCGCCGGGCGGGGTCTCGGGGTACGCGCCCTCGGGTTCGCTCGGTATCCGCCTGCGTGACCTCTCCATGCGGTCGATGACCCGCTGGCCGATGCGGAACCTGCTCGCCGCGCAGTTCGCCAAGGCCCGGGACATCGCGCTGCCGGATTACGGTCTGGCGACCCCGGGCGCGCGATGACCTGCGGGGAGGGGAGCGGCAGTCCGCTCCGCCTGCCGTGCGCGTGACCCGCACACCCCGGAATATACCCCTCGGGGTATATTCGAGGAAAAGGCTGCCCTTCAGGGGCCCCGATGCGAGGAGTCATGCGATGTGTCGACGTACCGTGTGCCGCACCTGCGGCAAGGCCGGCTACGCGGGGTGCGGAATGCACGTCGAAGAAGTGCTGGCCGGAGTCCGCAAGGCCGACCGCTGCGCCTGCGACAAGAGCGCCGGTAAGGGCGGCGGCTTCCTGGCCAGGGTTCTGGGGCGCCGCTGAGCGGTGGTCGGTGAGCCGGCCGGGCCGTACCGGGTTTCCTCCGACACGGCCCGAGGCGCGTCGGGACAGGCAACGCCGGCGGGTGGAGGGCTCGCACCGGTTCCGGCGATGAGCTCGTCCGCTCCCCTACGGTCACGGGGTCACGGGCGGGCTGTGCCCTCGCCGGCCGCCACTCGGATCGGCTTGGTGCCGGTGACGACCGCGGTCGGCATCCAGGGGCCGCTCCACCACATCCGTGCTCCCGCACCGCGACGGGTGATGTCGTGCAGTCCCAGCCGTTGCACACAGGCGCTGTACTGGCGGGTGTTGCGGATGTCGGCGAGGACAAGACGGCCGCCGGGCCTGAGCACCCGTACCGCCTCCTCGATCGCCGAGGCGCGGCCGGTGGGATCGGAGAGGTTGTGGATGGCCAGACTGCTGACCACGACGTCGAACCGGTCGCGCTCGAAGGGGAGTCGGGTCATGTCGGCCGTGTGGAGCTCGATGCGGTCGGCGACGCCTTCTGCCTGTGCGTTGCACTCGGTGGCGGCCGGGTCGTTGCCACTCTGGTCCTGGCTGCGCCAGAGCCGTAGGCCCGTCCCTCGGGAATGCGGCGGGCGGCCGTCAGGAGTACCGCGCCGCGGCCGCAGCCCAGGTCGAGGATGCGTTCGTCCCCGCGGAGTGCCAGTTCGTCCAGGAGCTTCTCCCAGACGACGAACTTGCCGCGCCGGGTTGCGTACATGTACAGGCCCGCGGATACGAGCGCCAGGCAGCCGACGATGAGCGCCCAGGGCGCGGGGGCGAGGCCGTCGGCGGCCAGGGAGGCGACGCCCCAGGCCGACAGTCCGACGCCCACCGCGCCGTACAGCGTCGGAACGTCGGGGGCATCCACACCGTACGTTCCCTGGCGCCGTGCGGAACGGCGAGTCGCCCTGCGGTCATTCATGGTCGCTCCCTGCGGGTGGCAGCCACTTGATGCTGCTGCCCCGACTGTGGTGCGGCTGGGGCGAGCAGCACATTCAGTGGGCCGGACGCGGGGCTTTTCGACACTCAGGTGTGCTGTACGGCAGATTCCGTCCGCTGTCCGCCGGGACGGAACTGGGCATCGCGGTGTTCGCAGTGTCCTGGCACGCGGCGAGACGGTCGTGTTCAGCGCGTCGAGAGGTCCATGACACGCTGGATCAGGTCGGGGTAGGTCCAGCCGGCGCCCGTCGCGGCGAGGGGCAGCAGGCTGGTCGCCGTCAGGCCCGGGAGGGCGTTCACCTCGATACACATCGGCTCGCCGGCGGCGTCGCAGCGGAAGTCGGTGCGTGAGTATGCGTCCTCGCCGAACCCGAGGGCCCGGTGTGCGCGCAGGGACAACTCCTGCAGCCGGGAGGCGAAGTCGGTCGGCACCTGTGCCGGGCACACTTCGCTGACCGCTCCGGGCTGGTATTTGGCCGTGTAGTCGAAGACCGGCGTCGTCAGCTCGATCTCCACCACGGGCAGCGCCTGGTCGCCGACCACGCCGACGGTGAACTCCCGTCCCGGAAGGTACGGCTCCGCCATCAACTCCGTTCCGTCGGGGCGCACTTCGGCTGCGACCTGCGCCAGTTGTGCAGGCGAGTCGACGCGATGGACCGATACGCTCGAACCGTCCGCGACCGGTTTGACCACCACCGGCCCGCCCGCCAGCAGGCGCCGCACCTCCGGCGGTACCTCGCCTGTGGCAGGGTGCCACAGCACCCGCTCGACCACCGGAACGCCGGCCGCACCCATCACCGCCTGCGCCCGCCCCTTGTGCCAGGCCGCCGCGCACGCCGCGCTGCCGGCACCGGTGAAGCGCACGCCTGCCATCTCCAGGAGTGCCTGGACATGCCCGTCCTCGCCCCAGCCGCCGTGGAAGGCCAGGAACACCAGCTCCGCGCCGCGCAGCAGATCCAGGACCGGGCCGCCGGTCAGGGCTGCGTGCATGCACTGCCTGCGCTGATGCCGGTCCGAGAGGGACGGTGGCTCCTTCCCCACCGTGAACTCCTCGACCGCGTCGCCGGGTTGCAGCGGTCCGGCCAGGACCGGTGTCGCGGCGGCCGGGTCGACCAGCGTCACCTCGTGCCGTCGGTCCAGCAGGGCCCGGGCCACCGACCGGCCTGAGGCCAGGGAAACGTCTCGCTCGGAGCTCTCCCCACCGCACAGGATCACCACACGCATACCCATCTCCTCCGTTCCTCTCCCCCGGTTCGTGCCGCCGGCGCGATGCCAGGTTGAGGATCATCGCAACCTGGGGACCGGCGGTGTCGTGGCAGACGAAGCGCAACGGGCCGCGTCCGCCTTCGCGGCTTCCGGTCACGCAACTCGTCCGGCACCTGACTGCGCATCTGATGACGGAGAAGCAGCGTAGCGATGTGGCTTTGTTTTTCCAAGTATCAGCTTGGGGAAACAAAGTCCGTGATGCGGTGCGGCCGGCCGTCCGGGGCTCGTTGCGGCGGCACCTGCTCCTGTGTGCGCCTGTCCCCGACGGCCTCGCCGCTGCTGGCCACTCGCGGCCTTGGGATGGCGCCTTGGCCCAGCTCCTCAGTGTTCCCGGGAGGCGGGGGCGGCGGGCCGGATGGACGGAATCGTTGCGCGAGCCGGCTGCCTGAACGCGACGCACGAGGGCCCCGCGACGGGGGAACGCGGGGCCCTGCATTGCCGACACTATCGGCGATTGTGCCGGTTGTCTCCTGTTTCGGTGGATCCGGTCGTCTGTCGGACGTGTTGAGGCGGTCGGCGGCAGTTGCCCGGTACCGTCCGGCAGGCCGTCGGACCGGTCGAGGGGGCGGGTTCGTCAGGTGTGCGCACCGCCGTCGACGGGGAGGACCGTGCCGGTCACGTAGGAGGCGCGGTCGCTGAGGAGCCAGGCGGCGGCCTGGGCGATTTCGTCGGGGTCGGCCAGCCGGCCCAGCGGGGTTCGTGCGGTGACGTGTTCGAGGATGCCGGGCGAGTCCGCCTCCCAGTCCCGGATCATCTCGGTGAGCGTCCCGCCGGGGGCGATCGCGTTGACGCGGATGCCCTCCGGGCCGTAGGTGACGGCAGCCGACTCGGTCAGGCTGTTGAGGGCCCGTTTCATGGCTCCGTAGGCGGGCAGTTCGGGGTTGCCCCGCAGGCTGCCGATGCTGGAGTTGTTGACGATGGCGCCCGTGCCGGCGGTGGCCCGGATCGCGGCGACCTCGGCGGTCATGGCCAGCCAGGGGCCCTTGAGGTTGACGGCGTAGAGGTGGTCGAAGTCCGTTTCCGGTGTCTGGTCCATCGGGCCCGGTGGCACGTTCGTCGCGCCGTTGTTGAAGGCGATGTCGAGCCTGCCGTACAGCTCCACGGCGCGGTCGACGGCGGCCCGCACGCTGGTCGCGTCGGCCAGATCGCACCGTACGTATTCCGCGGTGCCGCCCGCCGCCCGGACCTCCTCGGTCACCGCCTTCAGCTGCGTCTCGGTCCTGGCCGCGAGCAGCAGCTTGGCGCCTTCCCGGGCGAACAGCCGAGCCGCGGCGGCGCCGATCCCGCGGCCGGCGCCGGTGATGAAGGCGACCTTGCCGGGCAGCAGGCCCGAGGCGGCGGGGGTGGACGGATGGGTGGTGGGTGTGTTGTCCATGTGGTGAGCCTGCGTCCGGTCCGGGAGTCCATCCAGGCACCAGCGGTACCTGGATGGACTCCGCCGACCCGCGCACACTGGGGGTGTGGACAGACAAGAACTGGCAGCCTTCCTGCGCAGCAGGCGCGAGCGGATCGGCCCCGCCGAGGTGGGACTGCCGACCGGGCCGCGCCGCCGCACTCCGGGGCTGCGTCGCGAGGAGGTGGCGCAGTTGGCGTTCATCTCGACCGAGTACTACACGCGGCTGGAGCAGGCCCGCGGGCCGCGCCCCTCGCGCGAGGTGCTGGCCGGGTTGGCCCGCGCGCTGCGGCTGTCGTATGCCGAGCGCGATCACCTCCACCATCTCGCCGGCGCACCGCCGGGCCCGCCGCCCGGCCCCTCGCGCGTGGTGCGGCAGAGCATCCTCGATCTGCTGGAGCGGCTGCCGCAGGCGGCGGCGATCGTGCTGTCGGCGACGTTCGAGGTGATCGCTTGGAACCCGTTGGCAGCCGCCCTGATGGAGGACTTCTCCGCCCTGTCGCCGCGCGACCGCAATCTGGTGCGGCGTGCCTTCCTCGGGCCGCGTCCGCAGGGGCGGCGGCTGTACGGGGTGTCGGATGTGGAGGCGTTCGCCCGCACCTCGGCACGGCGGCTCCGTGCCACCGCCGCCCGCTACCCCGACGATCCCGAGGTGACCCGCCTGGTGCACGAACTCCGCTCCGGCAGCGAGGAGTTCGCCCGGCTCTGGGACTCCCACGAGGTCTGTGCCGAACCCGCACTGTGCAAGACCTTCCGCCACCCGATGGTCGGCCCGGTCACCGTCAACTGCGACACCCTGGACATCACCGACCGCGACCAACGGGTCGTCATCTACACCGCCACGCCCGGCTCGCCGTCGGAGGAGGCGCTGCGGCTACTGTCCGTCGTGGGCACGCAGTCCATGGACGTGCCTGGTTGAAGGCGGCGTCGGGTCACGGTCCGGTCGTCGAGGTGCCGAGGTGCGGGGTGACGGAGTCGCCGAGGTGGCGAACGGCCGTCTGGTCCCTCCTTCGAAGCATTCCAGGCACGGCAGTCGACGCGTTGCCGTAGGGCGGCTGCCCCGGTCCCATGAACGGGAGTGCACCGTCCGGAGCCGATGGGCCGCCGGTCAGCCCGGGGTGACGAAGCCGTGTTCGTATGCGGCGATCACTGCCTGGGTGCGGTCCCGGACGCGGAGTTTGGCGAGGACTCCCGCGACATGTGTCTTGACGGTCGCCGGGCCCACGCCGAGGCGTTCTGCGATCTCCGTGTTGGACAGTCCGGTGGTCATCAGCCGCAGGACGTCCGCCTCCCGGTCCGAGAGCCGCGCCGGCCACGCCGCCTCGGCCGGGCCCCGGGCACCGGCGGTGCGGGTGCCCGCGTGCCGGGCCGCCAGGGCTCGTACGGCCGCGGGGAACAGCAGGCACTCGCTGCGCGCGACCAGCCGTACCGCCTGTACCAACTCCTCGGCGCCCGAACGCTTCAGCAGGAAGCCGCTCGCGCCCACGCGCAGCGCGTCGTAGACGTACGCGTCGTTCTCGAAGGTCGTCACCACGATGATGCGCGGTGGGTCGGGGGTGCCCGCCAGCAGCTGTTCGGTCGCGCGGATGCCGTCGATCTCGGGCATCCGGACGTCCATCAGGACGATGTCCGGGCGCAGTTGGCGGACCAGGGAGACGGCCTCGGCGCCGGTGGCGGCCTCCCCGACGACCTCCATGTCCGGTTCGGCTCCCAGGATGGCCCGCAGGGCGCTGCGCACCATGGCCTCGTCGTCGGCGAGCACGATGCGCAGCGGTGCGCTGTCGTTTCCCGTCACTGGTCCACTCCCGGCACTGACTCTGGCTCTGGCGCTGCTGTCCTGTCCGCTTTCGGGTCCGGGGCTGCGTTCAGGGGGAGGACGACGGCCAGTCGCCACCGGTCGTCGTGCGGGCCGGATGCGGCTCGGCCGCCCAGGAGACGGGCCCGTTCGGCGATGCCGGCCAGTCCCCGGCCTCCCCCGGGCCACTGCGGCCCGGTCGTGTGCGCGGCCGCAGGGATCGGGCGGGCCGCAGGCGCAGGCAGTTGGTTCTCCACGGTGATGGTCAGTCCCTCCGTCGCGTGGGAGAGGTGCAGGTGTACCGCGGCTCCTGCGGCGTGCCGGAGTGCGTTGTTCAGGCCCTCCTGCACGATGCGGTACGCCTCGCGGGAGACGGTCGGGGGAAGCAGTTGTGGGGCGCAGTCGACCGTGGCCGTCACGGCGGTCCCGGCCGCGCGGGTGCGGTCCAGCAGTCCGTCCAGGGCGGTCAGGTCCGGGGCCGGGGCGAGAGGCCGGGCCGGATCGCCGTCGGCCGCGGGCCCGTCGTCCTCGCGCAACAGGCCGAGTACGGTGTCGAGTTCGGTGACGGCCTCGCGGGCGGCCGTCTCGATCGCGGTGAGTGCCTGGCGTACGAACTGCGGGTCCCGGTCCAGTACCCGGCCGGCCGCGCCGGCCTGGAGGGTGACCGCGCTGAGCGCGTGTCCGACGGAGTCGTGCAGTTCGCGGGCGATGCGGTTGCGGGCGGCGAGGTCGGCGGCACGGCGTTCGGCGGCGGCGAGCCGGTCGGCGGGGGTGGGTCCCAGCAGCGTCGGGGCGCAACGCGCCAGCAGCCGGCCTCCCGCCCAGGCGGTGCCGATCACCAGGGCGAGCAGGCCGATTCCGGTCAGTGGCCCGTACCAGCCGGTGAGGGCGGGCCAGCCGATCCGGGGGTCGTTCAGGGCCGCGATGAACGGCCGCAGGATCAGCACGACGGCCATGGGCGGGGCCGCCAGTGTCATCCCGCTGACGATGCCGCCGGCCAGGAGGTGCAGCGTGTACCACAGTGCCGTGCGCCGCCGGGCGGCCCACGAGGTGGCGGGTCTCTCGACCACCTGGTCGCGCGGGACGCCGCACAGCGCCCGTGCCCCCGTCGCCTCCAGGGTCCGTGCGAGCGGGAAGAGGGCGGTCAGCGCGGCGAGGGGCAGGGCGGCGCCGAATGCGGCGAACTGCCACCAGGGTTCCCGGAGGGGGTCCGAGCCGGGGAAGACGACTCCGATCGCGGTGGTCGTCAGCAGGAAGTAGGGCATCAACAGGGCGCCGCCGAGGATGAGATGGACCCACCGCCGTGCGGCCGACCGCACCGAGACCCTTCTCCCCGAGGGCGCCCTCGTCTGCGGAGCCGTGCTCATCGCGGTGTCCGTGGCGTGGTCCGCTCCGCGCAGTGGTAGGCGCCCGCGGCGGCGATGAGGGTCCCGGCGATCATCTGGACAGCGTAGGTCAGGTGCATGACGGAGGTGGGCGCCTGAGGGTCGTTCAGCGACGCCGCCAGGGACGTGACCGCGAGCCAGGCTCCCCATGCTGCGGTCGCCCCCGAGCCGACCCAGGCCAGCGCGAGCGGCACCCATACCCGCACCCCGCGGCCGATCCGGAGCGCGAGCATCAGCGCGCCCACCGCCGCGCTCGCCGCCCACAGGGCGTGCACCGCCTCCACGACGTGGAAGTCGGTGGTGCGGCCCGCGGCCAGGCCCGCGCTCAGCCCGCAGGTCGAGCCGGCTGCCCACAGGGCGTGCAGGGCGGCGGGCAGCAGCGCGAGTCCGGCCGCCGCCACGGCGATGACGCGCTGTGCGGCGGCGGTGGGAGAGGGCGGCAGCGCCCCGAGGCGGCCCTGCCACACCGGGGCCCAGCGGTCACGCACGTACATCACGAACAGCGTTCCCAGGCCGAGTGCCTGGACGATGAAGCCGCCGTACACCATGCTCCACACCCAGTCCTCCAGCCACGATGCCTGTGCGGCTGCCTGGGCCCCGACGGTTTCGGCGCCGAGCGCTCCGGCCACCAGCGTCGCCGGGAAGCCGACCACGATCGGGGCGAGCAGGCCGGTGGCGACCCACAGCGGTACGGCGACCAGCCACGCCGGGACCCGCCTTCCCCAGGGGCGGGTCAGCAGCAGGGCCAGCACGATGACGGAGGCGTCCATCAGGCAGGTCAGGGCGTTGGCGATCCTCATGACGGTCTCGTGGGCGAGCAGTTCACTGCCGTCGGGGATGCCCACGCGGCTGCCGGCGACCCAGGCCACCTTCAGGGCGAGGTACGGCAGGCAGGCGGCGATGGTGACCGTCCGCAGTGTCATCTGGAGGGCGCTCGCCGGTGCGGACTGGGCAGCGGGTGGTGCGGTGGTCGTCATACGGTCCAGGCTTCCGGCCTCGGCCGTCTGCCGCCTCGGCCTTGACGACGATCTGCCTCCGCCGCGTGGGGGAAGCGGATCGGGCAGGCGGATCGGGCAGGCGGATCGGGCAGGCAGACGCGTCGGGGCGGATCGGGGAAAGCGGATCGCCGCGGCGGCGCTCCACGCGATCGCGTCCTCGCCTCGCGGACCGGTCCCGCCCCCGGCACGAGAGCAGGGAACAACGAACAGGGAACAGGGAACAGGGGCTCCGCGCAGGTGTCAGAACAGTCGGTCGAGCTTAAAGTTCACTCGATCAACTTCCTTCTTGGAAAGGGTACTTCCATGTCGATTTCACGCAGATCGGTACTGACCGGTTCCACGGCGGGTGCGGCCGCCGCTCTGGGGACCGCGGGGAGCGCCGCAGCCGCCGGGCGGCCGGTGGGCGCCGCGCCGTCGCCGTTGTTGCAGCGCACGCCCAGCCGTCTCGGGGTGCCGGGGGTGGCCGGGCTGCATCTCCAGTTCGGCGCCGATCCCGCCACCGAGATGACGGTGTCCTGGATCAGCCCCCAGTCCGTGCAGCGTCCGCAGATACGCCTGGGGTCGCCGGACGGTGGCGCCGGGCGGGTGGTCGATGCCGAGACCCGTACCTACCGCGACGGGCTCTCCGGGGAGGAGGTGTACGTCCACCACGCCCGGATCGGCGGACTGCGGCCGGACACCACGTATCTGTACTCGGCCGGGCACGACGGCGCCGCGCCGGAGACCGGGTCGTTCACCACGGCGCCCCGCGGCCGTACCGCGTTCACCTTCACCAGCTTCGGTGACCAGGGTGCGCCCAATCTGCGCCGGGTCGTCAAGTGGCCCACGGGAGACACCCCGTCGCCTTCCGGCCGTTTCCCGCTCCACACCAGCAGCCAGGCCGGCACCGCGGCGTCCGCCGACATCGTGGCCGCGGTCGAACGGGTCGGTCCGCTGTTCAATCTGGTCAACGGCGATCTGTGCTATGCCTCCGCCGCCGGTGTCTTCGGGGAGGACCGGGTGGCGACCTGGGCGGACTGGTTCATCGGCAACAGTCGCTCGGCGCGGCTGCGCCCCTGGATGCCGTGCGTGGGCAACGGTGAGAACGAGAAGGGCAACGGCCCGCTGGGCCTGACCGGTTACCAGACCTATTTCACGCTGCCCGGCGCGGCGGCCGGCGGCGACCCCGAGACGCGTGGCCTGTGGTACGCCTTCACCGTCGGTGCGGTCCGCTTCGTCAGCCTGGCCAACGACGACGTGGCGATCCAGGACACCGGCGACACCTATGTGCGCGGGTACTCCGACGGTGCGCAACGGCGTTGGTTGGAGCGGGAGTTGAAGGCGGCGCGGGCCAGTGCCGACATCGACTGGATCGTCGTCTTCATGCACCATCCGATGATCTCCAGCAGCCGCAGTGGAAGCGGCAGCGACCTCGGGATCCGTGAGGCGTGGGGACCGCTCTTCGACGCGTACGGGGTCGATCTGGTGCTGTGCGGCCACGAGCACTACTACGAGCGCTCGCTGCCGGTCCGCGGCACCCTGCCCAACCAGGCGCGCACCCCGGTCCCGGTCTCCACCAGTACCGATGCCGCCGATACGAGCAAGGGTACGGTGCACATGATCATCGGTGGCGGCGGCAACTTCGCCACCACCCAGGACGACCTGTTCGAGGAGCCCAAGGGCCGCGTCGTGGTCTCCTTGAGCAAGGAGCCCGAGGGCCGCCACCGCAAGGCGGTCTTCGTCACCGAGGACGCTGCCTGGCGGGCCGCCCAGGACCGCGTCCACACCCACGGCTTCGCCGCCTTCGATGTCGATCCGGGTACCCGCCGCACCGGGCGCACCCGGATGAACGTCACGTACTACACCTTCGACGGCCCCTACGGAGAGCTGACTCCGGTGGACACGTTCGTCCTGGAGCGTCCGCGCGCGGACGCCAGGCACTGACACCGGCCCGCGCCCAACGCCCGTCCGCACCCCGCCCGTTGCGAGGGCCGGGCAGACACACGAAGCCGTCCCACCGCCGGAAGATGTGAGGCACGCCACGTCCGTTTTGCCGGATTACCGGGTCTCCCCCGCCCGCCATCATGCCCGGAAAGGAATCACCTCACAGGACGGGGTCCACACGTGGACGACAGTCAGCGCGTCGGGTCGTGGCGCGAACTCGGCAGTCATTGCGGGACCGCCGTGGTGCTGGCCGGGGGTGTGCTCGTCGGCGCGGTCAACATCTACCTGGCCGCGAGCCTGCTGCCGACGGCGGTCGCGGACATCGGCGGTGAACGCCTCTACGCATGGAACACCACGGTCTTCCTGACCGCCCAGGTCGTCGCGACCATGCTCGTGAGCAGAGTGCTCGCCCGGCGCGGCAACACCGGCTCCTATCTCGTCGGCTTCGGCCTCTTCACCGTCGGGTCGGTGGTCTGCGCGGCCAGTCCGGCCATGCCGGTGCTGCTGGTCGGCCGTGGTGTGCAGGGGCTTGGGGCGGGCTTGTCGACCGGCCTGGGGTTCGCCCTGATCCATTCGGCGCTGCCGCGCCATCTGTGGGTGCGCGGCAGCGCGTTGATCTCCGCGATGTTCGGGCTGGGCAACTTCGTCGGTCCGGCCCTGGGCGGGCTCTTCGCCCAGTTCGGGTCCTGGCGGCCGGCGTTCGTGGTGCTGGCTGTCGCCTCGGGGGTGATGGCGGCGTTCGTCCCCCGTGTGCTTCCCGGGGGCCATCGGGCCGAGGCGGAGGCGGTTCCGGTGCCGCTGGGCTCGCTGACGCTCGTCATCGGGGCCGCGGGGGCGGTGAGCGTCGCCGGAACCCTCTCGGACGAGGTCGCGAGGGTGGCGTTCATCGCGCTGGGACTGGCGTTGGTCGTGGCCTTCGGTCTGGCGGAGAAGCGGAGCCCGGTGCGGGTCCTGCCGCGCGCGGCCTACCGGTCCGGCTCCACGTTGCGGTGGGTCTACCTGACCATCGCGTTCCTCGCGGCCGGCGTCGCCGTCGAGACGTTCCTGCCGTTGTTCGGTCAGCGCCTGGGCGGACTGCCGCCGGTCGCCGCCGGGTTCTTCGGGGCGGCGTTGTCGCTCGGCTGGTCGGCGAGCCAGGTCGTCAGTTCCTCGGCACGTCGGCAGCGGACGGTTCGACGGCTCCGGGTGGCCGGCCCCGGCCTCCTCGCGGTGGGGCTGGCCGTGCTCGCCGTGCTGCAACGCCGCGATGCGCCGCTTCTGCTGGTTCTCGCCTGGCTGCCGGTTCTCCTCCTGGCCGGTGCCGGGATCGGCCTGGCCATGCCCCATCTGTCCGTTGCCGCCATGGCCGGCGCGTCGGACGAGGAGGAGGGCGAGAAGGCCGCCGCCTCGATCGCGACGGTGCTCACGATGTCGACGGCGTTCGGTGCGGCGGTCGCGGGCCTTCTGGTCAATCTGGGGCGCCCCTCGATGGTCGCCTCCGCTCGCTGCCTCCTGCTCGGCTTCGCCGCCCTCTGCGCCCTGGGAATGCTCACCGCACTACGGTCCGACCGCCTCGCCCAACGGACCGCGACGGCCGCGACCGGCGGCGAGGTGGACATGAGCGGCCGTTGAGCCGCGTGCCGGGTGTCACCGCTTGAGACGGGCCGGCACGGCCAGTACGCGTCAAACCGGAAGGTTCACCGACTACTTACCGCAATTCCCTCACACCGCCCATCAGTAGGGGCTACATTCGCCGGCAAGGTGCTCCATACCGGAAGCATCGAGACAAGGGGGAAGAAAGCATGCGTAAGATCGCGCTGTCCGCCGCGAGTCTGTCGCTCGCCGTGGGACTCGGAATCGCCGCGGCGCCCAGCGCCGTTGCGGCGACGCCCTGTCCGTCCGGAGCGGTCTGCATCCGCGAGACGAACGGCACCATCCTGAGCAGGAACATCTTCTACAGCTACGGCGCCCACAACCTGTCGAACGTCACCGGTATGCGCGTGGTGGTCAACAACCAGACCGGCGGCGCGGGCTTCAAGCTCTGCCTGGGGTACAACGGCACCGGCCAGTGCGGCATCGTGGCCCGTGACCCGGGTGAGTACGGGCCGGGCGACATGACGCCGATCAACTCCGTCGTCCTCGTGAAGTAATCGGCACCGAGGGCACTGGCGTCAGCCAGGATCTGCCCGGGCGCTGCTCTGGCGCAGGCGGCCGGAGCAGCGCCGCGCGGCCGCCAACTCCGTATGTGACGCAGGTCACATGACGTGGTGTCATGTGGCGGGCCGCCCAGAACCGTGTACGGAGTGATGGGGCCCGAACGCGGGCCCCACTGGGACATCCGAGCGGCATCACACGGGGAGGGCATGATGGACTGGCGCGTCGCACGCAGCCTGGACGTTCTGCTGGAGCAGCTGAACGCACGGTTCCCGCAACGGAGCAAGGCCAGTGACGGCTCCATCGGGGACAGCAACCACCAGAACCGGGACAGTGACCACAACCCCTGGTACGGGCCGGGCATCGTCACCGCCCGGGACTTCACCCACGACCCGGCCCATGGCGTGGACATCAACCGGATCACCGACGAGCTGGCGGCCGGCCGGGACCCGAGGATCAAATACATCATCGCCAACCGGCTGATCCTGGACACCCGCCCGGAGTTCAACCCCTGGAAGTGGATGCCGTACAAGGGCTCCAACCCGCACACCAAGCACTTCCACCTCTCGGTGGTGGCGGACCCGGCGTGCGACGACCCGCGCCCCTGGAACCTGCCGGTGCTCGGGAACCACTGAGGCCGTCCGGGCTTCCTGCGAGCGGTCGCGGACCGCGGTCGGCATCTCCCGCGCTGCCGCGTCTCGGCCGCTCCCCTCCCCCGGCGATGGACGGTCCGCCTCTCCTCGAGTGTCCCGTTCCGCCTCCGCTCCGGCGGGTGATCCTCCGCTCTCGCGGGCAGGAACAGTGCGCACCCTGACGCACTCTGTCGGGAGGGTTCATGGTCTCGCGAAGAAACCGGTGGGCGAGGAGCACGTGCGCTGCCTGGCTGCCGGCCTGTGCACTGACCTGGCTGCTGTGCCGACTGTTCTTCGGGTCCTGGGGCGGGCTCGTCGGGATACCGGTGGTGACCCTGGTCTTCAGCCCGCTGGTGGAGACCGCGGGGCACTTCCGGCAGCGCGCGGACGGGGAGCGCCGGCCGCAGTGGCGGTGGCGTCGGCTGCTGCGGCCGGAGAGCGTGGTGTGGCTGCTGTCAGCGGTGGGCCTGACCGCTGCGGTCGTTCCGTTCGGTCCCGTCCTGCCGGCCCCGTACGGATGGGGCCTGGTGGCGGCGGTGACGGTGCTCGGGTTGGGTTCGAGCGCGGCGCATGGCCTGGTGTACCGGGCCCGGGCCCCGCGTGCGGTGCCGGACCTGCGGGCGTCGCTGCGGGGGTCGGCGTTGTGGGCGCTGGTCGCGGCGGGTGTGCTGGGGGGTGCGGCCTGGGCCGTGCGGCACTGGACGCTGCCGTTCGTGCGCGGGGAGTCCGCTCCCACGGGGCGGGAGGCCGCGGTCGCGGACCTGCTGAGGTGGCTCGACGGGCAGGTGCGGACCTCTCTGTTCGGCCCGTCGTTCGCGCAGTGGTACTGGTCGCTGCTGGTGGCGGTGGTGGCGCTGGTGATCGGCGGGGGCAGTGCCGCGCTGCGGGAGTGGCCGGCGCGCCGGGCCCGGTTGCGCGACCCGTTCGCCGACGCGCCGGAGGGCGAGCGTTCGCCGCAACTGCGGGACACCGCCCAGGTGTTCCTCAGCTACTCCCACGCCGACACGGACTTCGCGCGCTGAAAGAGCACGGGCGGAAGGTGTGGGCGGACTGGAACGGGATCTATGCGGCGGACAAGTGGCGGTGGAAGATCTTCGAGGCGCTGCGCGACTCGGACGCCGTGATCGTCCTCATCAGCCGCAACTCGCTCGGTTCCCACTGGTGTTGGCGGGAGTACGAGAAAGCCATCGAGCTGGGGAAGCGGATCCTTCCGGTGCTGATCTCCCCGGCGCCGGCGGGCCGTGTGTCACCGACGCGCTGAAGGAGGCTGGCTGGGAGTCGTTGACCGCGTACCAGCAGCTCGCCATGACCGACCCGGCCGACTTCGACCAAGGGGTGCAGGGCACGCTGAAGTTCTTGGGGCGGTGGGCCCGCAGCGCGTGCTCCAGGTCGCGGTAGGGGGCGGAACGGGGTCCGAGACGTCGGTTATCCGGCCGGCGTCTGGTGCGGGGGCTCGCGGTCCGGGGTGGGACGGTGCCCGGTCGCCGAGGTCTGCGTGGTGGGGGCGCGGAGCATGCGCGGTGCGCAGAGCAGGGCGCAGGCGGCGAGCAGGCCGGCGGTGACGGCGAAGGCCGCGGGTGGGCCGGAGCGGTCGATCAGGACACCTCCGGCGGCTGTGCCGAGGGCCGCCCCCAGGTTGTAGGCGGTGTTGATCCATGCGCCGGCCTCGGTGCGTGCGCCTTCGGGGACGAGGCGGTCGACGAGTTGGTAGGCCGTGATCAGGAGGACGTCGGTGCACGCTCCGGCGAGCAGCAGGGCGACGCCGGCCGCCGGTGGCGCGTACGCGACTGCCGGGAGGAGGTAGCAGAGGGGGGCGAAGGCGGCCGGGACGAGCGGTCGGCGCGTCAGGTCGGTGCGCCAGTGGCGTCGGCCGTAGAGCAGGCCACCGAGGACACCGCCGAGGGAGAACAGGGTGGTCAGGACTCCGGCCGTGAGCGTTCCCCAGGCGGCGAGGAGGGCCACCTCGCAGAGGCTCAACGCCGTTGCGGCGGCGAGTACGAGCGCCAGCAGGGGTGTGAATCCGGCGGCCCGCAGGGGGCTTCGGGGTCGGGCGGTGGGGGTTGTCGCCCGTACGCTCGCGGGGGTCCGGCGCAGGGCTGTGGCCAGGAGGGCGAAGCCGGTGATGACCAGTGTCGAGCACATCATGAGCACGGCGGGTGCGGAGGAGAGGGAGACCAGCAGTCCGCCGAGGACCGGGCCGATCGCGAAGACGGTGGACTCCGCTGCGGTGTCCAGGCTCAACGCGCGCTGGCGCTGCGCCTCGTCCCGGGTCAGCTTGCCCCACAGGGTCCGCATCAGCGGGCCGACCGGGGGCGGGAACACTCCCGTCAGTACGGCGAGGCCGGCGCTGAGCGGGGCGGGCAGGTGGGTGGCGCAGGCGGCGGCCAGTGCGGACAGCAGCAGTGCGTAGCAGACGGTCAGGACCATGAGTGCGGCGGGCCGGCGCTCGACGAGTCGGGCCCGGACGGGGCCGAGGAAGGCGGAGACCAGTCCGAACAGGCCGGTTGCGGCGCCGGCGACGGTGTAGGAGCCGGTTCCCTCCCGCAGTGCGAGCAGCAGCGGGAGGCTGAGCAGTCCGTAGCAGAGCCGCGCGAGCATGGCGGCGGCGAACAGGGTGCGGGCGTGGGGCAGTGCGAGGACGGCGCGGTAGGACGCGCTGCCCCTGTCGGGGCTGGGCATGGAAGTCTCCGAGGTGGGCGCGCCGGTGCCGGGGTACGACCGGGTGCGGTCGCGCGCGGGTATGACCGATCGATGCGCGTTCCGTCCCGCTCACCGGCACGCCTTGGGAGGGTGCGGTGCGGGAGCGGAGGGACGTCTGTCAGTCCGGCTCGGAGGAGGACACGAGCGGCAGGGTAACGGGCTTCGGCATCGGCGCACCAGCCTTTTTGACCGCCGGTGCGGGGCGGCTGCCGGCGTGCCGTTCGTTGGGGCGCGGCAGGTCTCCGGGCGTGCGGCATGCGGGGGTTGGGAACTCCCGGGCATGCGGCATGCGGGGGTTCGGGCGAGGTTGAGGAAGCGCCACCGCTGTGACGCTTCCTGCCCTGTGCCTGGCGCGACTGCCGGGTGCGTCGCCGTTACCGTTGTGGGCCGGTGTCCCTGGTGGCGGTCGGGGCGTGGGACGTCGTCAGCGGCTCAGGTGCGCGACGCGTTCCAACTCGTCCGCCAGTACTGCCGGGTCACGCGGGCCGGCATGCGGGGCGGTCAGCGAGCGGACGCGGAAGCGGTTGTGCGGGGTGGTGTCGTCCGCCTCGCGGATCATGAGGTCCTGGAGCGGCAGCGGGATGGTGTGGTCCTGTGTGTAGCGGACGAACGTGCGCGGCACCCGGCCCCACTTCTCCGGCAGTCCGCGGGCGTCCTCGCTGGCGCCGATGGCCGCCGACTCGTCCGGCTCCAGGATGTTGAACAGCGCCCGGACCTCGGCGTCCGGCCGGTCGGCGGCCATCGCGTCCTTGGCGGCGGCGAAGAACGCGGGGTCGCCCGAGCGCCAGTTGACCCGGCTGACGCCCAGTTCCGGCGGTGTCTGGACGGCGGGCATCGTGAACATGGCGCTGGTGGCGGCCTCGGGGGTCATCACCAGTTGGAGCACGGAGGGGTGCCGGGTCGGGCAGAACGCCGAGGCGTACACCAGGTGGGAGAGCAGTTCGGGCACCTGGTTGGCGACCGCGTTCAGGGTCGCGCCGCCGAGGCTTGCGCCGACCAGTATCACGGGGCCGTTGCGCCGTACCTGACGCAGTACGCCGATGACGTGCGCGGCGCAGTCGGCCAGTGTCACCTTGGAGATCGGGGACGGTTCGGTGCGCAGTCGTTCGAGGTCCTGCGGGGCCTGGTAGGACTGGGGGAAGTAGGCGCCGAGCCCGTGTCCGGGGAGGTCGACGGCGATCGCGCGGTGTCCGCGCAGGCCCAACTCGCGCAGCAGGGGCTGCCAGTAGAAGGAGTTGCTTCCGGAGCCGTGGACGAGGACGAAGGTGGGTGCGTTGCGTGCGGGTCCGTCGGCGTGTGCGACGGACGTGCCGGTGCCCATCGCCGTGACCGCCCCCGCGCCGGCCACGGCGGCGGCTGCCTTCAGCGCACCGCGTCGTGACGTCCGACTCGGCGTCTTGGCACCATTGTTGCCTCTTGTGTCATCCATGCCGTCGACTCTAGGGACTGGCCGGGGGCGCGGGGCGGCTTTCGTGAATTTACCTACGTGCGTGTATGTATGCTGCGACCGCGGCGGGCCGCGGTGACGGGGCGGGCGGTGCCGGATGGCGGCTGATCCGGGTGGTCGGCGACAGTGAACTGTGCGTCGATCGGCGGTAGTTGGATGCAGGCGGGATCTTGACGAGTTGATCGGAGTGAGGCATGGGTGACCGGACGCGAGAGCGCCTGAGTCAGGCGGACCGCCGTCTGCGTTCGCGTACGGCGCTGCTGGAGTCGGCGACGCGGGGGTTGTCCCGTTACGGCTACGGCAACCTCGTGCTGGAGCAGGTGGCCAAGGAGGCCGGGTACACCCGCGGGGCGCTCTACCACCAGTTCAAGGACAAGCAGGAGCTGGTCCTGGCCGTGGTGGAGTGGGTGCGGGAGTCCTGGGACCGGGAGGTGGGCCAGGCGGTCGCGCGGGAGTCGGATCCGGTCGCGGCGCTGCTGGCCCTGGCTCGCGGTCATGCCGTCTTCTGCCGGGGTGACATCGCGCGGGTGGCGATCGCGTTGCGGCTGGAGTTCTCCGGGCAGGACCATCCGGTGGGGCGTCAGGTGGAGGAGGGTTACGCGTCCATCACCCGGCGTTGCCTGGGTCTGGTCAAGGCCGGGCGCAGGGCCGGCGCGATCCCGCCCGGCCCGCCGGCCAGGACGGTGGCGCTCGCCTTCGTGGGTGCGTTGGAGGGGGCCGTCATCGCGTTGGCGGGGCAGGCGCGGTATGACGACGCTCTCGCCGCGCGCACCGCCGCCGGCGTTCTGGGGCTCGTTCCCCTCGACTTCACGGGACGTTGAGCCGCGAGGCGCATGCTGCACGCGTTTCACACGCGGCCGTAAACGCTGTCTTCGGGCCGTTCTTGTGGATCTTGCCGAAAACCGCTCTTGCGGCGCAGCTCGATGGCGCATTCCTCACGGAGTCGATATGGCCGAACCATGCCGTGCTATCGGAGTTCCCCGAAGGGGCGGGCGGGCATTCGCTCGGTCGCGGGCGGGCGATACCGTTTCGCGCGCCTCGAAGGTCGCCGCCGTCCGCCGTCGTGATCCGGAAAGTCGGGCGCGCTGTCCGGTGGGAACGGATTCCAAGAAGCCGTCAGATGTGGATACCGTGTCGGCATGATCGAACGCATCAATCTCACGGACGCGTTCCCCGCGGCCTACCAGCAGATTCGGAAATTACGGGAAACCGTCGAGGCCGCGGCAGAATCCGCTGGGCTCGACCCGAAGCTCGTCGAATTGGTCAAGATCAGGGCGTCGCAGATCAACGGCTGTGCGTTCTGCCTGGATCTGCACATCCGGGATGCCCGCAGGATGGGTGAGGACGACCGCCGGCTGTCGTTGCTCGCGGCCTGGTGGGAGACCGATCTCTACACGCCCCAGGAGCGTGCCGCGTTGGCGCTCACCGAGGCGGTCAGCAAGCTGTCGCAGGTCCAGGACGTACCGGACGAGGTGTACGAGGAGGCCATCCGTCATCTGGACAAGGAGCAGTACACCGCCGTGGTCTGGTCGATCAGCGTGATCAACACCTTCAACCGGCTCACGGTGACCAGCCGCAAACCGCTGCCCGGCCGCGTCGCATGAGCATCCGGCCGCGCACCGTCTGACCGCGTGCCCGGGTGTGCGCGCGCCGCGCACCGGTCCGCCGTGACGGACGCACAGCGCCACCCCGCCCATTTCCTGTATCCGGGAGAGAGGTTCCGTGACCAAGCGCCGACTGCCCCGCCCGCAAGAGCTCGCCCAGATCCTGCGACCGAAGCCCGTTGTCCTCAACGCCACCGACCGCCGGCTGGCGGCCGCCTACACCATCGCCGACCTGCGTGCCCTCGCCCGTCGCCGCAGCCCCCGTGCGGTGTTCGACTACACCGACGGTGCGGCGGAGGCCGAAATCAGTCTGCGCCGGGCCCGGCAGACCTTCCGCAGCATCGAGTTCCACCCCGGTGTGCTGCGGGGTGCGGCCGAGGTGGACACCGGGGTGGACATCCTCGGCAAGCGGTCCGCGCTCCCCTTCGCCTTCGCGCCGACCGGGTTCACCCGCATGATGAACCACGAGGGCGAGCCGGCGGTGGCCAGGGTGGCCCAGCGGGCGGGTATTCCGTACGCGCTGTCCACCATGGGCACGACGTCGATCGAGGACGTCGCCGCGGTGGCGCCGACCGGCCGCAGGTGGTTCCAGCTGTACGTGTGGCGGGATCGTGCCGCCGGCCGTGAGCTCATCGAGCGTGCCCACCACGCCGGTTACGACTCCCTCATCCTGACCGTGGACACCCCGGTGGGCGGTGCGCGGCTGCGCGATATGCGCAACGGGCTCACCATTCCGCCGGCGCTCACGCTGCGTACGTTCCTCGACGGTGCGCTGCATCCCGCGTGGTGGTTCAACCTGCTGACCACCGAGCCGCTGACCTTCGCCTCGCTCAGCTCGTGGAAGGGCACGGTCGCCGAGCTCATCGACGACATGTTCGACCCGACGCTGAGCCTCGACGATCTGGACTGGGTGCGCGAGTCCTGGCCCGGCAAGCTGGTCGTCAAGGGCATCCAGAACGCGGACGACGCGGGCGACATGGTCAAGCACGGTGTCGACGCGATCATCCTGTCCAATCACGGGGGGCGTCAGCTGGACCGGGCTCCCACCCCGCTGCGGCTGCTGCCGGCGGCGCTGGACGCGGTGCAGGGCGAGGCGGAGGTCTGGCTGGACACCGGCATCCTCTCGGGTGCGGACATCGTCGCCGCGATGGCCCAGGGGGCGAACGCGTGCCTGGTCGGCAGGGCGTATCTGTACGGGTTGATGGCGGGCGGGGAGCGGGGCGTCCAGCGTGCCGTCGACATCCTGCGCACCGAGATCGTCCGGACGATGCGGCTGCTCGGGGTGAACTCCATCGCCGATCTGCGTCCCGCGCACGCCACTCTGCCCTGACGGCGTGAACATCTGACGAGGCATTCCGGGGATGGCGTGGACTGACCTACGGCATCCCCGGGATGTGAGTAATCTGCGCCCTATGACGCATAGTTCATCGCGGAATACCGGTCGGCCTTTCGGCAGAGTTCTGACCGCCATGGTTTCCCCGTTCGACGAGAACGGCGCAGTGGAACCGAAAATCGCGCAGGAAGTGGCGACCCGCCTGATCGACAGCGGAAACGACGGAATCGTCGTCAACGGCACCACCGGGGAATCCCCGACCACCTCCGATCGCGAGAAGGACACCCTGATCCGGGCGGTCGTCGAGGCGGTCGGCGACCGTGCGACCGTCGTCGCAGGTGTGAGTACCTATGACACCGCGCACAGCCGGGAGCTGGCCCGGCAGGCCCAACGGGCCGGTGCGCACGGTCTGATGGCCGTGACGCCCTACTATTCCCGGCCGTCCCAGGAGGGGGTGTACGCGCACTTCACGGCTATTGCCGACGCCACGGATCTGCCGGTGCTGCTGTACGACATTCCGGTGCGTGCCGGAGTGCCGATCGAGGTCGACACGCTGCTCCGGCTCGCCGAGCATTCCTCGATCACCGCCGTCAAGGACGCGAAAGGCGATTTCCTGGCCGGCAGTCGGGTCATGGCCGAGACGGGCCTGGCGTATTACTCGGGCGACGATCCGCTCCATCTGCCCTGGCTGTCGGTGGGTGCCGTGGGGTTCGTGAGCGTCATCGGTCATGTGGTGGCGGACCGGTTGCGCATCATGCTGGACGCCCATGAGTCGGGTGACCCGGCCACCGCGCGGGCCGCGCACCGTGCTCTGCTCCCGGTGTATCGGGTGCTGGGGCGGGTCGGTGGGGTCGGTTTCGCGAAGACGGCGTTGAGCCTGACCGGGCTGGAGGCCGGTGCGCCCCGGTTGCCGATCGCTCCGGTGACGGATGCCGAACGGGCGCTGATCGCCGAGGACTTGATGCCTGTCCTCGAGTGATGCGGTGGATGGTGCGCCGGTCCGGCACCGGGGCGTGCGGTGGCGCGGATTTCGCGCTCCGGTGCCGGTGCGGGTGCGGCGTCCGGCGGGTGGGCACGGACCGGGCCGTCGGGCCGTGCCCCTGCCGGTGTCACCTGCCGTTGCCTGGTTCGTGGGTCAGCTGATGAACAGGGCGATCGAGACCGAGAGGCCCACGGCCACCACGATCCAGCGCAGCACCTCTTCGTTCATCCGGCGGGCCAGTCGGGCTCCGGCATAGCCGCCGATCAGTGCGGTCGGGGCGGCGACGGCAACGGCCGTCCAGTCGACCGGTCCCCATGCGGCGAAGATCAGCAGGCTGATGGTCGAGTCGACCAGGGACAGCGCCGCCTTCAGTGCGTTGAGGCGGCGCAGCCCGTCGGAGGTGGCAAGGGCCAGTGCCACCAGCATGATGACGCCCATGGCCCCGCCGAAGTAGCCGCCGTAGACGCCGGCGGCGGCCATCGTCAGGGAGAGCACGGCCAGATGGCGGCGCCCCTCGGTGGCGGCGGTCCGGCCGGCCCGCCGGACCAGTTTCTTGACCTGTTTCTGCCCGGCCAGCAGCAGGCTGGCGAAGAGCACCAGGACCGGTACCACCAGGTCGAAGGTGGCGCTCGTGGTGATCAGCAGCAGGACGGAACCGGCGATGGTGCCGACTCCGGTGGCGATCGACAGCAGGACCAGCCGGGTGCGTGACTGCTCTTTGAGGTCGTCGGCGAATCCGTAGACCTGTCCGATCCAACCCGGCCAGTTGGCCACCGAGTTGGTCACGTTCGCCGAGAGGGTCGGCAGTCCGGCGCCGAGCAGTGCGGGGAACAGCAACAGCGAGCCGCCGCCGGCGATGGAGTTCACCGCGCCCGACAGCAGGCCGGCTCCGGCGACGGCGAGAAGAGCCACTAAGTCCACAGAACCTCAATCCTGGCACAGCCTGTCCGCGGCCTCGTGGGCGATCGCCGGAGCCAGCCGGTAGCCGAAGCCGCTCCCGGCGCCGGCGAACACGACGCGTGCCGTGTCTGCCACACCGGCGATCAGGGGTTCCCCCTGCGGACCGTACGCATCGCAGAATACGCGTGCCGAGCCCGGCCGTTGGGTGAGTCGGGGTGCGCAGGCGTGCAGGTTCGCCGTGGCCTCCGCCACGTCCCTCGGGGTCAGTCCGCGGTCCACGGTGTCCGGGTCGACGTCCCATTGCGGGCACACATAGCTGTAGAGCCAGTGGCCGTGGTCGTGGAGGGGCAGCAGGAAGGCGTCGTGGTCCTGGAAGACGACGGCTCCGTCGTCGGGGCCAGTCGGTGCGTCGAGGTGCAGGGCGACGATCTTCTTCACCCGTATCCCGAGGTCGCCGGTCAGTGCGGACCATGCCGGGTGGCCGGTCCAGGGGCCGGGGGCGAGGACCAGGCGGTCGGCGGTCAGCCTCTCGCCGGTGCTCAGGCGCAGCGTGACACCGGTGCGCGCGGGGTCGACGGCGGTGACCTCGACGCCTTCGCGGAAGGCGACGTGCGGCCGGAGTCGGGCCGCGAGTGCCCGTGTCACGCCGTGCACGTCGGCGTGGTGACCGCCGCTGATGCGCCAGGCGGCGCACCGGTCGGGGAGCGTGGTGAGGGGACAGGGCAGGGTGTCGGTGCGCACGGGGGTGGAGGCGGGGAGGTAGCGCTCCAGGATCGTCCGCTCATGGCGTGCGTCGGCCACGACGGTCATCGGCAGTGCGCGGATGGGGAGTTGGGGGAGGTCGCGTTTGAGGGTGGCGTAGTAGTCCTGGCTGTTTTCCGTCATGCGTCTGAAGCGTTGGGTGGTGCCGCGTGGGATGTGTGTGCCGGCGGACCGGAGACTGGCGCCGCAGCCCACCTGGTTGCGGTCCAGCACGACGATGGACGCCTCCGGGCGCCGGGCGGCCACCTCGCGGGCGATCAGGCAGCCGACGATTCCGGCGCCGACGATGGCGACGTGGACTCCGCTCACCGCTCACACTCCCTTGGGCAGTTCGTCGCGGAGGCCGCCGTCCCGGCCGGTGAACCCGTCGGTGAATCCGTCGGCGGCCGGGTCCGAGGCCGGGGACCAGGTGACGAAGGAGGGGTGCTGGTCGTCCGTCTTGGTGCCGAGCATCCGGTCCGCGATCCGCCGGCTGCGCCAGGCGACCAGGCTCAGGTTGGGGTCGGCGAGGCCGCGTTGCCGGCGGGCCGCGTTCTGGACGAAGAGGTGGTGCCGGGGCGGGCCGTCCCAGTGGGCGGCGAAGTCCTGGTCGATCAGCAGCTCGCCGTCCTCCCAGGCCAGTCGGTCCGCGAGCGGGGCCAGGACGTCCGGGGCCGTGGGGCGGAAGCCGGTGGCCCACACGATCACGTCCGCGGTGATCTGTTCGGCGGGGCCGGAGCGGTCGGCGGGGACGAGGGTGATGTCCCAGTCGGCGCCGCCGACGCCGGGGGTGACGTGGGTGACGGCCCGTCCGGGGTACAGGCCCGTCAGCTCGTGGTTGTCGTCGAGGAAGCGGTGGGTGTAGCAGCGCTGGTAGATCGCCCGCAGGGTGGCGGCCGAGATGCCGTCGCTGGTCAGGAGTTGTTCGGTGAGGAACGCCTCGCGGGGTTTGCGTTCCTGTGCGAAGAAGTGGTCCGAGAAGCTCGGCATGTAGTAGTCGTTGGTGAAGGGCGTGTCGTCGATCGGGAAGAAGTTCGCCCGCCGGGAGATCCAGGAGACCTGCCGGGGGTTCTCGCCGTCCGGGCGTGAGACCAGGTCCAAGAAGGCCTCCGCTCCGGACTGGCCACCGCCGACGACGGCGACCCGCAGGCCCCCGAGTCCCACGGCCCGTCGCAGGAAGTCGCTGACGTGGAACTGCGTCGTGCCCAGGTCCGGTCGGCAGAACGGGGGCACCCATGGGCGGTTCCCGATGCCGATGGCCACGTGGTCGGCGGTGACGGTGCGCCGGCTGGTGCGGATGACGAAGACGTCGTCGAAGTCGACGGAGTGCACCTGCTCGCCGAAGGTGACGTTCTCGTTCTTCTCGCCGGCCCACGCCAGGTAGTTGCGGAACTCCTGGCGTGGTACGGCGTCGAACTGCGCGTTGACGTAGTGGTAGATCTTGCCCTGTTCGTGGAGGTAGGAGAGGAAGGAGAACTTGTTCGTCGGTTCCGCGAGGGTGACCAGGTCCTTGAAGAGCGAGACCTGGAGCGAGGCGCCGGGGATCTGCTGCCCGTCGTGCCAGCCGGCGTCGTCCCGCTGCTCGATGAACAGGCTCGTGAGGTCCGGGTGGTCGTGCAGGAGCGACGCCAGGCTCAGGTTGGCCGGGCCGACGCCGACGCCGACGCAGCCGTAGTGCGGGCCGGCGGCGCCGTGCTTCGGGGAGGGTGCTGAACGCAGTGATTCCATGCTGGCGGTCTCCGCTTTCCGAGGCTGTTCCGGGCTGGGGGAGGTCCTGGGCAGGCACGTCGTGCGGCCTGTGCGGCCGGTGGCGCGGGCGGTCGGCTACCTGGTCAGCACATGGCTGTCGCCGGGGCGGTGGTCCCGGGAGCGTCTGAGGTCGCAGAGCACGAAGGTGCGCTGGAGCCAGCGGTCGCTGCCGTCGTAGCGCGGTCGGAAGGCGGTGCGGCCGTGGACCGTGACGCGGTTGTCCACGATCGCCAGTTCGCTCGGTCGCAGGGGGACGGTCCTTTGGACCGTTTCGAAGGCGGACCGGAGTTCTTCCATGGCCTGTGCCGCGCGCCGGGTCGTGGCGGTGGTCGCCGCGAAGTCCACCCGGACGTCGGGGTCGGCCGGGTCGCCGGAGAGCACCGGGTGGACCACGCTGTCCTGTTGGGGTCCGAAGGAGGGCGGTGGGCAGGTGACGTACTCCGGGCTCGCCAGTCGTTCCCGTACCGGTGGGTCGAGCAGTGGGAGTGCCGCTCGGACGCAGGCCGTGCGGAGTCCGGCCCTGCCCTCGTGGTCGGCGCGCAGGCAGAGCAGCATGACGAAGTCGGGGCGGTGCGGGTGGAAGGCGTTCTCGTTGTGGAACGTCAGGAGCACCGATCCGGAGTTGCCCTGGACGTCTTCGCTGCCGGGGACGGGGACGACGTTCTGGACCAGGGCGCCGCCTTTCTCGGCGCGGTAGGCGGCCGGGTCGCCCAGTGCGCCGGCGATCATCAGCAGGACGGCGGCGGACACCGACGGCTCGCGCTGGACGGAGTCGGGGACGGTGGGGGTGGGCGGCAGGGTCGCCTGGTCTCGGACCGGCAGTCCGCGGAGCAGCAGGGCGCCCTGGGGGCCGGAGTGCCGTCGGAACCGGGCGAGTGGTGCGCGCAGTTGCCGTGGGAGGTCGTGCCGGGCGTCGCGGGCGGCGGTGATCCAGGCCGGGTCGTCGACAGCGGCGGCCGGTCGGTGGACCAGTTGCTCGGCGAGGTCGGCCACGGTGTCCGAGGCCGGGCCGTCGAGGGCCAGCTGTGCGGTGGCGCGGTCGGCCTCCAGTGTGACGGTCGGCATCGTCACTCCGTTTCCTCGATGGCGGATACGCCGGAGGCGGGCCACGGTTGGTAGCGCTCCCACTCCTCGTGCAGCAGGATCCGGCCGTCGTCGAGTGTGCGCGGGGTGCTGACGCAGCGGCCGATGGCGGTCTCGCCGCTGGCGAGTTGCATCGTGTAGCCCATGCGGATGGTGCCGTCGGGGTCGCAGACACCGACGAGCATGCAGCGCCGGACGTCGCCGCCGCTGGCCTCGGCCCAGACGAGGTCGCCGTCCTGGTGGTAGGTGGCGACCGGTGCGGTGCCGTCCGGGCCCGCTTCAGTGTTGCGGAACTTCTTGCCGTTGTAGTTGATCACCTTCTCCTCCTTCTGTGCGGAGTGCGGTGGTGGGGTTCGGGTCCGCACCGGCGCGGTGCGGGGTGTCCAGGGTCGCCAGTCCGGTCGGGGCCGGCCGGGTGCCGTTGAAGCGCTGTGTCAGGGCGCGTGCGATGAGCGGGGCGAACTTGAACGCCCCTCCCCCGCAGGCGGCTTGGGCGAAGCAGGTGCCGTCGGCGAGTTCGAGCAGCAGTGCGCCGCCGGAGTCGGCGTCGGTCAGGTAGTGGCAGTCGCGTGCCTGGGTGATCCAGTCCGGTCGGAAGGCCGGGATCAGCCGGGAGAACCGCTGCGTCAGCAGCCTGGTGTACGCCGGGTCCGGGGTGCCGGTGCCGGTGTCGGGCACCGTGCGGCAGGCTTCGTGGGCCGAGATTTTGAGTGGGGTGTCGGCGACGGGGGGCAGGAGCCAGGCACCGTTGTCGGTGCCCAGTGCCGGGATCGCGGGCATGGCGTCCCATGCCGCTTTCTGGGTGTCGGGGACGCGGCAGTAGAGCAGGGTCTGGCGGTGCAGTCGTATCCGATCGCGGGTGAAGGGTGCCAGGAGGTCGCGCGAGCCGGCGCCGGCCGCCACCAGCAGCCGGTCGGCCCGTAGCGTCCGGCCGCCGTGGAGTGTCACGGTGCCGGTGGCCGGGTCCACCCGGGTGGCGGCGCGGCCGGTCAGCAGGCGGACGCCGGGGTGGTGGCGCAGCCGGGCGGCAGCGGCGGTGAGGATGCGGTCCGCCAGGAGTACGCCCGCCTGCTCCTCCAGGATCCCGACCCGCCCCTCGGGCAGGGTCAAGTGCGGGTAGGCGCGGGCGAGTTGGTCGCCGTCCAGGGTTTGCGCCGGGGCGCCGGCCGCGGTCAGCAGGCGTCGGGCGTCCTCGGCCTGGCCGCTCTCCAGCACCGTCAGCGCGCCCACCTGGTGGTAGCAGCGGATGCCCCACGCGGTGTCCAGCTCCCGCCAGGCGTGGTGGGCCGTGAGGGCGGCGCCGGTGGCCCCCGGGTCGCCGGGATGCAGGGCCCGCAGGGTGCGGTGCCGGTCGTACGAGGCGGCTGCCGGGTTGGGCAGCGCGCCCCGCTCGACCACCGTGACCCGATGGCCCGCCCCGGCGCATTCCAGGGCGGTGAGCAGGCCGATGATCCCGCCGCCCACCACCACGGTCTCCAGGGGTGCCGCGGTCCGCGGCCCGTCCGCGCGGCTCATTCCCGGGGGCCGCCCGCACCGCCGAACGACGGCACGCGGAACGGCCGTACGGAGCGTGCCTGGAACGCCGCGGGGTCCAGGGTGCCGTCCCAGCCGCCGTCCCGGCGGGCCTGCTCCGCGGTGTCGATGAGGAGGGGGGCGGCGCCCGCGAGTACCGCCCGCAGTTCGAGGAAGAGGTCGCCGAGGGCCTCGGCGCGGTCGGCCGCGGGCAGGTCCGCGACCCGTCCGGCGTGCTTGCCGAGCCGTTGCAGTTGGCTCACCAGGTGGTCGGCGGCGCTCGACGGGCAGTAGGTCGCGATCTCGTAGGCGTCGATGAAGCGTTCCGCGACCGCCGTGGCCCGCAGTCGGCCTCCCGCGGAGACCGGCAACTCGCCCTCGGCGTCCGCGGCCAGGAGGTTGAGCGTGTCGGCGAGCCGGTTCCAGGGGGCGATCACGGACTGCTCGGTGACCTTCGCCATGGCCTCCCGGCTGAAGTTGGTGCGCTGGTGTTCCGGGCCGGTCAGGGTGAGGTAGAAGCGGATCGCGTCCCGTGAGAAGTCGGCGAGGAGTTCGTCGATGTAGACGACGTGCCCGCGGGTGGTGGAGACCTTCTCGTTCTCCAACTCGTAGAACTCGTTGGAGATGATCCGCTCCGGCAGGGCGTAGCGGCCGCCGTGGGCCATCAGCAGCGCCAGGTGGGTCAGGCCCCAGAAGTAGACGATGTCGGAGCCGATGAAGTAGATGATCTCCGCGTCCTGGGCGGGCAGCCACAGGTTGGTGCCCGCGTGCTCCCCGCCGAGTTCCGCCGCGGCGTGCGCGGTGCAGAACATCGCCGCGGGGATGCCCTCGACCCAGGAGTTGAGGCGCTGGCCCTCGGTGCCGGGGAACGGTGACGGCAGTCCGTAGGAGATGGGGTAGGTGACGGGGAAGTCCGGCAACGGCTTGGAGAGGGCCTCCCGTAGGAAGGTGAGGGTCCGGGGGCGCAGTCCCTCGCCGTGCGTCGCGTAGAAGTCCGTCAGCTCCTTGCGGTACCGCTCCATGGGGAGGACCAGGACGGTGGCCTCCCGTAGGACGACCGGGTCGTCGGGGTCCTGGGTGGACCAGGGGGAGAGCAGTTCGTCGAAGTTGTTGGGATGTCCGCAGGTCTCGCAGACACCGCCACGGCTTTCCGTGACGCACACCGGGCAGTAGCCCGCGACGAAGCCCTCGACCAGGAACTCGCCGGTGCGCTGGTTGAACGGGAAGGAGACGGTGCGCAGTTCGAGCTTGTCGGCCTCGTGGAGGTCGGAGACGAACCGCAGGGCGTGGGTCTTGTAGGCCTCGTCGTAGGGGGCGTATCCGTCGACGGAGATGCCGGCCAGTCGGAGCGTGCGGCCGATCTCCTCGTGCGAGACGGCCGCCAGTCGCTCCGGAGTCGTGCCGCGCCGGCGGGCGCTGGCCATCACATAGGTCTGGCTGTCGTCGGTGCCGGTGGAGAAGACCACCGGACGGCCGCGGGTCCGCAGGTAGCGGGCGTGGACGTCGGCTCCCATGAACGGTCCGGCCAGGTGGCCGATGTGGAGGTTGCCGTTGGGGGTCGGGGAGGTCTCGATGATGACGGCCGGGCGGGCGCGGCCGGGCGTGGGTGCGGTGGGCTCTGCCATGGGTCAGCCCTCCTGGCCGTCGTGGGCGCCGTGGTGGTCGCCGCCGGGACCGTGGTGGCGGTCGAGGAACTGGCCGGCGGTCTCCTGGTCCCACCACACGGCGTACATCTGGAACTCCTCGGCGCCGTCGTTGATCACCTGGTGGTCGGTGTGCGGGGGGAAGTGGACGATGTCGCCCTGCCGGAAGGTGATCTGCTCGCCCGCGGACGACAGCGTCGCCTCGCCGGTCATCGCGATGAAGATCTCGTAGTCGGGGTGGGCGTGGCGGGTGGTCGAGGTGCCCGGTGCGACCACGCACCAGGCGCCTTTGAAGGGGGCGTTCAGTGCCGACCAGGGCTTGAGGAGTTGGGAGAACCCGTTCTCCGGGCCCAGGGTGCTGCGGTCGAGACTGCGCATCTCCATGGAGTTCACCATTCTCGGATCGGTGGGTGCCTGGCGTCGGGGGCGTCGGGCAGGGGCGTCCTGGTGCGCTACCGGCCGGCGGCCAGGCAGCGCATGCGGTGGTGCGTTCCGTCGTATGCGGTGGCGGCGGGCAGCAGGGCCTTGGGGATCTTGGTGACCGTGGTGTAGTCCGCGTCGACCACGTTCGCCAGTGGTGTCCGGCAGGTCTGGGAGAGGAGTTGGTAGGCGTCCATGGTGGTGAGGCCGTAGAGGGAGGCGAGCCAGGCCACCATGTCCGTCTGGGAGATCCGCCAGGCGTCCTCCAGGGGCCGGGCCGATCCCACGCTGATCCAGTGGTCGTCGTCCTCGATGCGCGGGCGGGCCGGTGCGCCGCCTTTGAGGAGGTCCACGATGAGGGTCGCCTGCATCGCGCCCTCGACCGCGGTGCCGCAGGACTCGCCCTCGCCCTGCCGGTAGTGGCCGTCGCCGACCGAGAAGAGGGCGCCCTCGACGTGTACGCCGAGATAGCAGGTGACGCCGGCCCGCAGCTGCGGGGTGTCGAGGTTGCCGCCGAAGGGTCCGGCGGCGAGGGAGGAGCGTACTTCGCCGGCGGTCGGGGCGACGCCCACCGTGCCCAGCATCGGTGCGAGCGGCAGGTCCACGCGGAAGTCGCTGTCCAGTGCGGTGTAGCGGACGGTGCCGGCGGACCTGTCGACCGGGTAGATCCAGGTCCGTTCCGGCAGGGCGGGGTGGAGGGTGGCGGTGCGCTCGGTCCCGGTGAGACCGCCGAAGAACGGGAAGGTGGTGGAGACGCCCCAGTCGCGCGCCGGGGCGAGGTCCGCGATGTGCAGCACCAGGGTGTCGCCGGGCTCGGCGCCCTCGACGTGGAACGGTCCGGTCTGCGGGTTGATGAACCGGTCGTCGAGGAGCGCGCTCGGCAGGTCGGAACTGCTGCGCAGGCGACCGCCGAACGCGTCCTCGGTCCACAGGCGCAGCGCTGTGCCCGGGCGGATGCGCATCACCGGTGCGGCCCCGCCGAACGTCCATACCAGCTGTTCCGGGGACGGGGTGAACTCACGCGTCTCCATGCCGGACCGCCTCTCGGGACGGACGGTTCCCGGTGCGCGTGGGTGGCGCCGTGTTCGGTGCGGCGGACGTCGACGGGGGCCGGGCTTCGAGGGGCTGCGTGGGGTGACGCAGACATATGCACGCGCTCATGGAGTGTGCTCCTTGGGCGAGTTCGGCGGGCTGCCGGTTGTGCGGGACGGTGGAGGGTGGAGCGGTGAACCGTCGCACGGTCACCGCTGCACTGTCACGACCATGTCATTTCCGGCACCGGAGGCGAGAGCGAGGGGCCCATGGAATTTCCCGCGGCCGTATTCCACCCGACCGCATCCCGTGCGAGAGAAGCAGGCAACGGAACTCCCGGGCATATCGCGGTCGTTGACGTCGACTACGAGGGAACACGGCGCCCGGGCATGCGGCCGCCGGAGGGGAAGGTGCTTCTCCCGCCCTGTGACCAGGTGGCCATCACCTGAGGGAGGACGCATTTCCGGTCCCGGGTTCTCGACGTCACTGGCTGCCTTTCGTGCGGTGCGGGCCCCGGCGCCGGTGGTCAGCGGGCAACGGGGGTCAGGGCGCAGGAAATCGTTCGTGCCCGCATGGCGAAAGGCACGAGCGGTGGCGTGAAGGGTGCTCGGTTTTCCGTAGGTCGGACGCGGTCGAGATACTGCCCGATCGCACTCCGAAGCGGAAGCTGTCGGGATGGTCCCTTATCCGCCGTGACAGTCGGAGTGGACGCCGGTCTGGGCTCCTGTCCCCCGCCTATCGACCAGTACACGGCGCAGAAGTGCGGTCGGTCCGCCTCTCGGATTCCCCGCACATATGCACGCCCAGAAACTTCCACGGCCCGGGCAGCGTGTCAAGGGGAATGATCGCACGCCGCATCGGCGAGACGACGAGCCTTTTGATCATCTCCGGATCGGGCTTCTGCAATTACCGCCGCCGGCCAAGTACCGGAAGCCCCGCCCCTGGAGGTGGCCTATTTCCTGCACCCGATGGGCGATGCTCGGACAACGTGTGTATGACGGCGGCGCTATCGACGATCTGCCCAATTACCCCGCGGCACAACGGCGTTGAGCGGGGCCTTCAGTGTGGTGGAACGCGCGGGAACCCGCCTCTTCCGCACCGCTCGGGCCGTCCGCGGGAGGTACGACCCGTGCCGCCGGCTGCCGGATCGGGACCGGGGCCGATGAAGTCGGTTCGGCCGGTTCCGCTCGGTCGGTGGGGCTGATGTGGTCGACGGGAGGTAAGGGGCGTGCGTCCTTCCGGGAGGTGGGGCGGGTGCGCCGAGAGGGACGGCATGTGCCTTCCGCCTGCCGTGCGTTGCCCTCTCCGGACAGCGGCCACGGCACGGTCCTCGCATACCGGCAGGCCGGCTCCCCCGTTGCCGTTGAGCCACCTGGCCGCGAGCGGGAAAGGGGGCGACGGCAGGGCCTTGTGCACGCCGCCGACGCCGCGGTAGGACGGACTAACCGACCCCTTCCAGCACGCGCTCCTCGCCGACCGTCGCCTTCCCCTCGCTTGCCTCCACCTGCTTGGCGAACTGGTACCAGTCACGGGAACGGGCGTAGGCCAGCTCCGTGACGATGCGCCGCCAGCGGCTGGGGATCCAGTCGATGAGCCGCTGCCGCTGCCGTCTGTCGAGATGCACCGCGAACAGGCGCAGCAGCAGCCGCCCCTCCGTGCACATGCGCAACTGCGGGTCCCGCAACAGCGCTTGTATCGCCGTCTTGGCGTCCAGCTCCCTGGCGGGGACGCCGGTGGCACCGTCACCCATCGCGGCGGGGGCCTTCCGCACGGCGTTCTGCACGGGTCTGCGGTGCCGCGGGGGGACCGGGTCCTCGTTGGCCTGGAGCCGCTGCCGCACGTCACGCACGGTGTTGGGTGAGACGCCGGCCTTCTCGGCGATCTTCCGCAGCGAGGTGCCGGGGTTCTCCTTGAGCAGGACACCCGCCCGCCTGCGCCCCTCCGCGCTGTTGACCGGACGGGTCTTGCCGTCCCGTCCGATCCTGGTGTGCAACTGAGGAACTTCCTCAGTTGCCGACCGCCGACGGATCGCGGCGACGGTCTTGGCCGCCAGGCCGGTCGCCGCGGCCACCGCCCGGTCCGACCACTGCGGATGCGTCAGGACGATGCGTTCCGCCGCCGCGGTGCGATCGGACAGGGTCAGCGGCAGGCCGTGTTGCACATTGGACTCCACCGCGAGGACGAATGCGTCCTGTTCACCTCCGTCGAAGAACCTGACGTCAATATCCTTCCATCCGCGTAAAAGCGACGCGTGTAAGCGATGAATGCCGTCGATGACCTTCATCGACGAACGCTGCACGATGATGGGCGGAAACGGAGTCTCGGACTGGGCAAGCGTGCGTGCGTGTTCCGCGTTTTCCCCCTCGCGGCGCGGCGAGTCCGCCGCCACCAGCGAAGCAATCGGCACGCTTTCCACCTCCGGGGCCAGCTGACCACCCCAGCGCGAATCCCTCACGGCCTTCCCTTCCACTGTCACACCCACTCCCTGTCGAAACATTCGAAGTGAACGCATATCCGGGGGTGTTCGGCCCGAGACGCCTCGGGATGCCTGCGACGAGCCGGGGTGCGGCCTGCGCCCGCCCGCCGGCGGGTGGCAGCACCGCGGCCGCGCGACGACCTCGGCCCTGCGCCCGCGATCGGCGCCCAGCAGCCCGGGGGGGGCGATCCGCGCCCCGTCCCGCGCCCCTCGACGACACCACCGACGGCACCGGGCGGGCCGTCGCGCCTCAGGGGACCGTCAGCCTCGCCGTCAGAGCACGGGAGCGCGCCCAACGGCCCGTTGTCCGAACGTGGTTGAGCTGACAGAACGCAGAGTGGTGCTGCACGATGGACATGCCTTCCTGAGCTGTCTGCCTGGGTCGGCTGAAGCCCCGTTCGGCGGCTTCGGGTTGGCGAGCCGCCCCGATCGACGATCCGGGGCCTTCGCTCGACGGACTGGTCGAGCGGCGCAGCGACAAGCCGTCACGTCAGGTGTCGGCGCACCGGAGCGACGGCCGGGCGGGACTCCTGGCGGAGGAGCGCCGCCCGCACAGCTAGCTCTTCAGGGGAGCACCTCCCCCTCACGGGCGGGGGCGCGGTGTTCCGCGCCTGCGGGTCCGGCAATTCCTCTCCCTCGCAACGTCCGTGCGGTCGCGCCCTGTTCGGACAAGAAGTGCCGCGTCGCGGGCCGGAAGGGGGCCCATTCCGCTCGGACGGAGGGAATCCCGTATGGGAAGATGCATGTGCGTAAAGGGGTGCCGGAGAAACCTTCTCGGTTTAACGCCGATGCCTGCTCCAGCATTGCGCTCCCCTTCTCAGACCCGCTCCTAAGGGGAGCCTAAGGCGCCCGACACACCGTTGCAACATGCTGCGCCTCGGTGCAGTAATGTGCATCGAGAGGCAGGTGAACTATGAGCCATCACCAGGGCGTACACGGGACGATGGCAGCCGACTCCCTCGACGCGCAGGTGCGTGCGGCGAGGACCGCTCTTGCCGCCCGCCTCCGATAGAAGACCGAACCGGTCGTCCTGACCGAGCACGACGCCTGGCAGTGGGCCCGGCCCGCCGACCTGCCGCCGGTCAGCGAGGCGGTCCGGGGCCTGCTCACCCGCTGATCGCCCCGATGCGGGCGGTCGCCGCCTCGCCTCCCCCGGCAGATCAGGCGACCGGAGGCAGCAGGGCCGGGTCGCCGGCAAGACCTATGCGGTGGAGGACCGCCGAGATATGGCGGGTGAGCAGGTCGCGGGCGGCGGTGCCGTCTCCCCGGCGGAGGGCCTCGGTGAGGGCGGCGTGTTCGCTCAGGTCGTCGGCGGCGTGGCCGGGGCCTGCCGTCGAGGCGGCCGCGATGCGGATCTGCTGGTCCCAGAGGTTCTCGTGGAGCCGTGCCAGGACGGGGTTGCCGCCGGCGCGCATGAGCTGGGTGTGGAAGGCGCGGGCGACATCGAGGGCCCGCTTGGACGAGGCGTCGTCCGGTGCGTCGTCACCGGCCTGCGGCAGCGTCTCGGCGGCCTGGCGCATCGCCTCCGGGCCGCGCGCCGCCAGCGCGTCCAGGGCGAAGAGCTCCATCAGCAGCCGGGCCTGGAGGACGGCGTGCGCCTCGCCAGGTGTGACCGGCACGACCAGGGCGCCGCGCTTGGGGTAGAGGCGCAGGAACCCCTCGGCCTGCAGGCGGAGGAACGCCTCGCGCACGGGTGTGTTGGACAGGCCCAGCTCGGTGGCGACGCCGCGTTCGGAGAGCAGTTCGCCGCCCGGGTAGCGGCCGTCCAGGAGTCGCTCCCTGACGTGGGCGTATGCGCGGTCGGCGGTCGGCTTCGGCTGTGTCATGGCACCTATTGTGCCCCCCGTCGGACGCATCCGCCGAACCTTCCGTCTATGCTTACGTTCATCATGGTCCCCTTCCCTCCGCTCCCGGTCCGTGCGCTGCGGGGTGGCCTGGTGATCGCGGCGGCCCGGCCGGCCCCGCTGGTCGGGGTGCCGGGTGCGGTCGCCGGCGAGGGCGGCGGCGACCCCGGTACGGCGGTCGACGAGCGTGGCGCCGGCCACAGGCCCCGGCTCGTGCACCCGGCGGTCCGCGCCGGTCGGCGTGCTCGTGCTCGCGCCGGCCCTGGTGGTCCCAGGCCCTCCGCGAGTGGCGCCGGCACGCCGCCACCAGCAGTGAACGTCGACCTCGATGCCCGATTTCCCACCCCTGGCGAACAAGGAGACACGATGCGCACCGCGCTCTTCGTGACCTGCCTCAACGACGCGCTCTATCCGCGTACCGGCCAAGCGGCCGTCACGCTGCTGCGGCGGCTCGGTGTGGCGGTGGACTTCCCCCCGCAGCAGAGCTGCTGCGGGCAGATGCACTACAACACCGGCTACCGCAAGGAGACCGCGAAGCTCGCCCGCCACTTCGTCGAGGTCTTCGGCGAGTACGACGCGATCGTCGTGCCCTCCGCTTCCTGCGGCGGGCTCCCCGCCGAGGCGTACGAGAGCGCGGCGGAGGCGGCCGGGGACGCCGGTCTGCTCCGCGAGGTGCGCGAAATCGCCCCGCGTGTCCATGAGTTGACGCAGTACCTCACCGACACCCTCGGCGTGGAGGAGGTGGGCGCCTACTTCCCGCATCGCGTCACCTACCACCCCACCTGCCACAGTCTGCGGACGATGGGGCTGGGCGAGCGCCCGTACCGCCTGCTGCGCGCGGTCGAGGGCATCGACTTCGTGGACCTGCCCGCGCAGGAGGAGTGCTGCGGTTTCGGCGGCACCTTCTCGGTCAAGAACGGGGCCGTCTCCGGGGCGATGAACGGCGACAAGGCCCGGCACGTGCTGGAGACCGGGGCCCATGTGCTGGCCGCGGTCGACAACTCGTGCCTGATGAACATCGGCGGCCGGCTCACCAAGGACGGCCATCCGGTCCGCACCATGCACCTGGTCGAGATCCTGGCCCGCACCCAGGACGACGGGCCGCTGGCGGACGTGCCGGTGGCGCGGAACGGAGCGCTGCGATGAGCCGGACCTTCATGGGGTGGCCCACGTTCCCCAAGGCCGCCGAGACCGCCACCGCCGACGAACAGCTGCGCGCCAACGTGCGCCGCGCCACCCACACCATCCGCGACAAGCGCGCCGCACTGGTCGACGAGCGCCCGGACTGGCAGGACCTGCGGGACACCGCGGCCGCGCTCAAGGACGAGGTGCTGGCCCATCTCGACACCTACCTGGAGCAGATCGAGGAGAAGGTCACCGCGGCGGGCGGGACCGTGCACTGGGCCGTCGACGCCGAGGAGGCCAACCGCATCGTCACCGGGCTGGTCCAGGCCACCGGCGAGACCGAGATCGTCAAGGTCAAGTCGATGCTGACGGAGGAGATCGGCCTCGACGGCGCCCTGGCCGAGGCCGGGATCAGCGCCCGCGAGACCGACCTCGCCGCGACCATCGTGCAGCTCGGCGACGATCTGCCGTCGCACGTCGTGGTCCCGGCGCTGCACCGCAACCGCAGCGAGATCCGCGACATCTTCGTACGCGAGATGGGCAGGTACGGCCGGCCGGCGCCGGCGGACCTCTCGGACGACCCCGCGGAACTCGCCGAGGCCGCCCGGCTGCACATGCGCGAGAAGTTCCTCAAGGCGAAAGTCGCCGTCTCCGGCGCGAACTTCATGGTCGCCGAGACCGGCACGCTGTGCATCGTCGAATCCGAGGGCAACGGCCGGATGTGCCTCACCCTCGCCGACACCCTGATCTCCGTCGTCGGCATCGAGAAGGTCGTCCCCACCTGGCAGGACCTGGAGGTCTATCTCCAGGTCCTGGCCCGCAGCGCCACCGGCGAGCGGATGGCCCCCTATACCAGCACCTGGACCGGTGTCACCGACGGCGACGGTCCGCGCGCCTTCCACCTGGTCCTCGTCGACAACGGCCGCACCCGCGCGCTCGCCGACCCGGTCGGGCGCCAGGCACTGCGCTGCATCCGGTGCGGCGCCTGCATGAACATCTGCCCCGTCTACGAGCGCACCGGCGGCCAGGCCTACGGGTCGGTGTACCCGGGCCCGATCGGGGCGATCCTCAACCCGCTGCTCAAGGGCCCGGACGATCCGCAGACCGCCTCCCTGCCGTACGCCTCCTCGCTGTGCGGTGCGTGCAACGAGGTCTGCCCGGTCAAGATCCGCTTCACCGATGTCCTCCTCAAGCTGCGGCACGACGTCGCCGAGGGCGATGCCAAGGTCAAGCACCGTGCGGAGAAGGCCGCGTTGAAGGCTGTCGAGGGCGTCATGGAGCGCGGTCCGCTGTGGAACGCGGCCGTCAAGGCCGCGGGCGTCGCCGGCCGGGTGCTGCCCGCGGACATGGCGCTGCCCGGCCCGCTGCACGGCTGGACCGACAGCCGGGCCCTTCCCGACATCCCCAAGGAGTCCTTCCGCAGCTGGTGGAAGCGGACCGAAGGAGGCACCAAGTGAGTTCACGCGAGACCGTACTGCGCCGTATCCGCCAGGCCACCGCCGACCTGCGCGAGGCCCCCGTGCCGGTCCCCCGTGGCTATCTCCGCCATGCCCCCACCGTGGCGCCCGAGGACCGGGACGGGGTCCTCGCGCTGCTGGTCGAGCGGTTGGCGGACTACGGGGCCGAGGTGTACCGCGTCGCCGAGGACGACCTCCCGGCGGCGCTGGCACGCGCCCTGGCGACGGCGCGTTCGGCCGTCGCCCCCGCCGGGCTGCCCGACGCCTGGCTCGCCCAGTGGTACGGACTGGTCCGCCGGGACGCCCCGCCGCTCACACACGCCGAACTCGACGCCACCGACGCGGTGGTGACCAGCTGCGCGGCCGCCATCGCCGAGTCCGGCACCCTCGTCCTGGACGGCGGCCCGGGGCAGGGCAGGCGCGCCCCCACCCTCCTGCCCGACCTCCATGTGTGCGTCGTCCGCGAGGCCCAGGTGTGCTCCGCCATGCCCGAGGCCATCGGCCATCTCGACCCGAGCCGTCCCCTGACCTGGATCAGTGGCCCCTCCGCCACCGCCGACATCGAGATGATCCGCGTCCAGGGCGTGCACGGCCCGCGGCGGCTGACCGTGCTCCTCGTCCCGTGAGGCGACGGGGCCGTGGACCCGTCCTGCGGCGACCCCGCCGCCTCGGGCCATGGCCTCAACTCCCCGGATTCGCCCTCCTCTTCGAGGACGGTCGTCTCGTACTTCGCGCCTGTCGGCAACCCCGGCATCGGTCGCACGTCTGACGTTGTGGAACCTCCTGTTCCCGGACCCGCAGGCGTACCGCCGCTCGGCGCGGGTCCGCCCGACCCGACCCTCACGGGAGAAGAGTCATGAGCAAGAGCATCACACCGCCTGACACCCGCGCCCACGGAGGCGGAGGACGGAGCGGAGGCGGACGGGGGCCCGCGCCGGTCGCCGGCTGGGACGGGCGGGAGAAGCGGGGCAGCCGTCATGTGCCCGTCCGCCGGGTGGCGTTCGCCGCGGCCGTCGTGGCACTGCTGACCGGGGCGCTCGCGCCGTCGGCCGGAGCGGCCCCCGCCCCGGGCATCGCGCGCGCCGCCGGCTCCCCGTCGGACGGCACGGTGGCCGTCCACGCCATGGCGTCCACCGCACAGGACGAGTCGCGCGTACGCGCCTACTGGAGCCCCGAACGCATCGCGGCCCTCTCCACTCCCCTGTCGGACAACCCGCCCAAGGGAGGCGTGGACGGGGCCCCTTGGAAGGGCGGTGGCGCTCCGACGACCACCATGGGGCGGCTGTTCTTCACCGACCATGGTGAGGACGCGAGTTGCACCGCGACGCTGGTGCGCGGCGGCAAGGGCAGCACGCTGGTGACGGCGGCGCACTGCGTCAACAACACCAACCTCGCCGGCGAGGACAACCAGTGGCAGTCCAACGCCCTGTTCATCCCCGGCTACCGGGACGGCCAGGCACCGTTGGGCACCTTCGTGGTCCGCTGGGCCGTTCTCAACTCGACCTGGTTGAAGAACGACCAGACCGACGCCCGGTTCAGCGCCTATGACCAGGCGTTCGCCGTCGTCGGCCGCAACGCGCGCGGACAGTCCGTCGCGGAAGCCGCGGGGACGGCCCAGGACATCGCCTTCGACGTTCCCGGCGACCGCACGGCCTACCAGTTCGGTTACCCCCGCGCCGCCTCGGACGCCGCTCGCGAGGGCCTGCCGGAGTACACCGGCCGGGCGCTGGCCCACTGCCAGGGAACGCCTCGGCAGTACGCGGGCCCGCAGGACCATCCCGAGCCTGCGGGAGAGTGGGGCCTGGCCTGCGTCATGGGCGGAGGAGCCAGCGGGGGCCCGCGGTTGGGCGACTTCTCCCCCACCACCGGACACGGCACGGTGATCGGCGTCAACACGCACTCCGGACATATGGATCCCAAGGGCACGGCGTGTGACGATGCCGACCAGCCGGCGTGCACGCGGTACCTGGTCGGACCGCAGTTCACCACCGCGCGCACCAAGCCGCTCTACGACCGGGCCCAGCAGCTGAGCTGACGCCCGTTCCGGCGCCGGGCCCGTCCCCGGCGCCGGCTGCCGCGGCCAGGGCCTCCGGGGCGCCGCGCCTGCCCCTCGTGTGTCCTCGGACCGGGGTCGGTCGGTCGTCGGCCGGCCCGGGTGGCGCGGGTCCGGTCACTCTCTGCCGAGGATGTCGGCGGCCTGTGCGGCGATCGTTTCGACGATCTCCGCGGCCGGCGCGGTGTGCGTGACGAGCCCGGTGGCCTGTCCGGCATACAGGGCCAGCGCCGCGAGGTCGCCGGATGCGTCGGCGGTGGGGATCATGTCGTCGTAGCGCAGGTGCTTCCCGCCGTCGGGGGTGGTGGCCACCGTTTCCCCTTCGCCCGGTCGGTGCGGGCTCGGCGGTCGCCCGGCGCGTTCCCAGGCGGTGAGGGTGGCGTTGCGCAGTGTGCGGTGCGGTGCGTCGGGCCAACCGCCGTCGAAACAACGGGTGTACACGGTGTCCGCCTCGGTCGCGTGCAGTACGGCGGCGCGGTAGGTCTCGTGCGTGTTGGCTTCGAGGGCGGTCAGGAACCGGGTGCCGAGCCAGCCGGCCTGTGCGCCCAGTGCCAGGGCGGCGGCCAGGCCGCGGCCGTCCCCGATGCCGCCGGCGGCGATCACGGGTACGGGGTGCACGGCGTCGACCACCGCGGGCACCAGTGCCATGGTCCCGACCTGCCCCCGCACATGGCCGCCGGCCTCCCATCCCTGGGCGACGATCACATCGACCCCGGCGTCGACCGCGCGGCGTGCCTCCTCGGTGCTGCCGACGGTGTGCAGGTGCAGCGCGCCCGCGGCGTGCACCTGCTCGTTGACCGTTCCCGGGTCGCCCCAGAACGTGGAGATGATCCGCACGCCTTCGTCGAGGCAGGTCGTCAGGAGGTGGTCGAGGGGGAAGTCCAGGACCAGGTTGACCCCGAAGGGGCGGTCGGTGAGCCGTCGGGTGGTGCGGATGCGCTGTGCGGCCTCCTGCGGTGTGACCCAGGTCAGTGCCAGCGTTCCCAGGCCGCCGGCCCGGCTCACCGCCGCGGCCAACTCCGCGGTGGCGGCGGATCCTACGGGTGCCTGGACGATCGGCGTGGAGATGCCCAACGCCTGGCACAGCCCGGTCTTCAGGGCGGTTGTCACAACAGACCCCTTCGATTCGGTTTCCGAAGCGGGCGCCGATGGTAGCGTGCCGGAATTCGAGGCATCAAGCAGGGAGAGTCGTCCGTCCCGCCATGGCAACTCCACGCCCCGGCAAGCCGGTTCGCGGTTCGACCACGGGTCGCCCGCTCATGGCCGCGCTCGATCTGTTCGGGCGGCGGTGGAGCCTGCGCATCGTGTGGGAACTGCGTACGGGCCCGCTCGGTTTCCGTCCCCTGCAGAAGCAGTGCGACGCCATGTCCTCCAGCGTGCTGCGGCAGCGCCTGACCGAACTGCTGGACGCCCGGGTGGTTCGCCAACTGCCCGACAGCCGCTATGCGCTCACCCCGCTGGGGCAGGAGGCGTACGAGGCGCTCGGCCCCCTCGTCCGCTGGGCCGACCACTGGGCGGCGGCACTGGATCCCGGGCGGGGCGCGCCGCGGGACGACGGCCGGGCGGCGACGGACCGCACCACCGGGCGGCCAGGCACCATGGGGTGAGCCGGCCTCCGCTGCCGGTGTCGTCGCCGGTACGCGGTACCGGGTGGTCACCACCCCACCGCGGCGGCGAGCAGATCCACCTGTTCCAGGCCGCCGCCGTGGGGGAAGAAGACGAGTTCGTCGCAGCCCGCCTCGGCGTAGGCGGCGACCTCGCGGGCGATCTCTTCGGGACCGGCCAGGCCGGCTTCGATGCTTTTTCGGGTGTAGGTGCCGGAGGTGTAGTAGTCCGTCAGGCGGCGGTGGAGGCGCTGCTCGGCGTCCGGGCCCAGGGCGAAGTGCGCGGTCGCCACCAGGCGGGGTCGGCCTGCCTTGCCGGCGTCCTGCCATGCCTGGCGGACCCCGGGGACGAGGGAGCGGAATGTCTCGACGCCCTGGGCTCCGCCGATCCAGCCGCGGCCGTAGGCCACCATCCGCCGCAGGGCGGGCTGGGAGAATCCGCCGAACAGGAGCGGGGGGCCGCCGGGTGTGGCCGGGCGCGGTCCGATATCGCCGTCGCCCTGCCACTGCCTGGTGGCCTGTTCCAGCAGCGCGTCCAACAGCTTGCCGCGGCGCTGGAAGGCGACCCCGCCGGCGAGGTAGTCGTCCTCCCGGGCGCCCGGCGCGAGGCCCAGCACGAGCCGGCCGCCGGAGAGGCGGTCGAGCGTGGCGGCGGACTTGGCGAACAGTGCGTGGTTGGCGCGTTGCGGGGCCAGCAGGATGGTGGTGGTCAGCCGGATGCGGGTGGTGGCGCCGGCGGCGACGGCCAGTGCGGTCAGCGGCTCGTAGTTGTCGTAGACCAGGCGGTCGGTGGCGCCGAGGGTGGTGAAGCCGCGCTCCTCGGCGCGCCTGGCCCAGTCCACGATCGACAGGTCGGGGGCGGGATGCAGGACGGGGAGTCCGATGCCGATGTCCATGGTGTCGCGCTCCTCCCAGGCCAAGGCGGGGGCCTGGCCTCGTTGTGGGGCGGGCGGGCAGTCGGTCGGCCGGTGCGCGCCCGTGACGCCTGTGGTCACTCGCGATCACGCTATCCGGCAACGGGTCGGAGACGGGCGCACGCCAGGGGCCGCGCGGAGCCGCGGGAACGCAACTCACCGCGGCGGCGTAGCGTGGCGTGGCGTGGCGTGGCGTGGCGTGCGGAGATATTCGGTGGCGGGCCATCGCGCACGTGGTGAGGATCGCGGCATGCATGTCTTCCTCGCCACCGAACGCCTTGTGCTGCGCCCGTTCACCGACACCGCTGCCGACGCCGACCGTCTCTTCGCCCTGGACAACGACCCCGAGGTCATGCGCTTCCTCAACGGCGGCAAGCCCGTCAGCCGGGAGGCGATCCAGGCGCGGTCCCTGCCCCGGCTCCTGCGCGACTACCCGTGCTGGGGCACGCGCGGATACTGGGCCGCTGAGGAGAAGGCCACCGGGGCGTTCCTGGGCTGGTTCGAGTTCCGTCCGTCGGACGAGCGCAGCGCCGCGGTGGTCGAGCTCGGCTACCGGCTGCGTCAGGCCGCCTGGGGCAAGGGGTATGCCACGGAGGGTTCCTGTGCGCTGGTCGGCAAGGGGTTCACCGGTCTCGGGGTGGAACGGATCACGGCGAACACCATGGCGGTCAACGCCCGTTCGCGGCGGGTGATGGAGAAGGCGGGCCTGACGTTCCTGCGGTCCTTCACCGGGGACTGGCCCGAGGCGCTCGAAGGCTCCGAGCACGGCGAAGTCGAGTACGGCCTCACCCGGGCCGACTGGGAGCAGCGCCGGTAGCCGGCTCCACCGTGCCGCATCCGCCCGCGTCGACCGGCCGCCGTGGTTGTGCGCTCACAGCCGCGTATCGGGGGGAAATCCGGTCCAGGTCAGCTCAGTGGGCAGGTGCCGCATGTCGTTGTGGACCAGGACGGTGGTCGGCCGGCCTGGCGTATAGCGGATGACGGTCAGGGCGGCGTTGCCGTGGTTGAGGCCGAGCCAGCGCCATTTCGGGGCGTCCATGGCGTCGCGGACCAGCCAACCGACCAGGAAGTTGTGGGTGACGACCAGTTCGTGGCGCTCCTGGTCGCCCGCCACCGGGCCGGTGAACTGCTCCAGGGCGCGGCGTGCCAGCGTCGGGCCGCGCCGGCGGTCCTCGGCCGAGGAGTGGGAGAGGAAGGTCAGGAGGAAGTCGGCGCAGTCGGGCGGGAGTTCCTCGCGGTCGGGGAAGTGCGGGACGTAGTCGCCGGCGGTCTCCGAGGCCACGAGTGGTGCGCCGGGGAGGGATTCGGCTATCAGGCGGGCGGTCTGTGCGGCCCGGGGCAGCGGGCCGTGGTGCACCGCCGAGATGGGGCGGCTCGCCAGCCGGCGGCCGAGCAGGGCGGCCTGCCGGCGGCCCTGCTCCGACAGTCCGCTCTCGTCCGGCAACGCCTCGCCGTGGCGCGCCAGATACAGGTAGCGGGTGGCGGTTCCCGTCATGTCCAGGACTCCTTGCTGTGCTGCGTCACGGCGTCGTGACGATCTTGTGCGTCGTCGTCCTGTCCTTGACGCCGTCCCTTCTCCTCCTGGGTTCCCGCGCCACCGTGGCACGCTGGTTCCCGCAGCACCGTGACACGCCGGTCCGTCGCCGGCACCGCCGTCGGCCGCTGCGGCACCCCTCCCCCGATGTCACAGTCACCGCTGGTACGTCGTCCATACCGCATGCGGCGGCGCGACGCCGAGTCAGCGCCACGGAAAGGAGCATCATCGTGAAGGCCATCATCGTGTGTACCTCCGTGTCCCATGGCAACACCCGGCGGATCGCGGACGTCATGGGCGAGGTCCTCCAGGCGCCCGTCGTCGACCCCGATCGGGTCGAGGTGGGCGAACTCTCCGCCTATGACCTCGTGGGGTTCGGTTCGGGGATCTTCTCGATGCGGTTCCATCCGCGGTTGCGCCGGTTCGTCCGGGCGCTCCCGGCGGCCGGGCGGGGCAGGGCGTTCGTGTTCGCCACCAGCGGTCTGCCCGAGCTGCGGTTCCGCCCCTTCACCCGGCCCCTCGTGCGGCAACTCCGGCAGAAGGGCTTCGAGGTGGGCGACACCTTCTCGTGTCGCGGCCTGGACACCTGGCTTCCGTTCAAGGCCGTCGGCGGGATCAACAACGGGCGTCCCGGCACCGCCGACCTGGAGGCCGCGCGGGCCTTCGCCGAGGGGCTGCGGATGCGGATGCGTGCGGAGTCCTGACCGGCCCGTCGCCTCGGGGTGTGGCGTCGGGCCGGTTCCGTAGCGGGTCGGCGGCCGGTCAGACGCCGGTCACCTGCGACCACAGGCGGTCGCTGCCGCCCTCGACGACGCGTCGGCCGATCTTCTGGTGCCAGCTCTGCTCGTTGCCGTCCTCGTCACGCCAGGACCACATGCGGGTGGTGGCCAGGCGGAGGGGGCTGAGTTCGGTGAATCCGATCGCGCCGTGGAGCTGGTGGGCGATGCGGGTGATCTCGGCGACCGAGGCGGATGCCTGCGCGGCGGCGACCCAGGCGGCGAACCCGGCGGCGTCCGGGGTGGTCAGGGCGGCGGCCGCCGCCTCGACGGCCGCGGTGATCAGGGCCGTCTCCTCGATCAGCTTGGCCTCCTCCTGCTTGACCGCCTGGAAATGCCGCAGGGGGCGGCCGAACTGCACGCGGGACGTCGTATGGGCGATCGTCAACTCCACGCAGCGCCGTGCCGCGCCGGCGATCAGGGCGGCCCGTGCCAGGCCCGCTCGCCAGGCCGCCTCCTCGGCCAGTGCGGCGGGGATCCGGCGGACCCGGTCGGCGGGGACGGCCACGTCGTGCAGGATGAGGTCGTCCCTGGGTTCGTCCGCCAGGTTCGTGCCGTCGGCCCGCAGGCAGCGGGCGGTGTCGAGGAGGAGGAGCAGGGGCCCGCCGGACGGTCCTTCGGTCAGGACGGCCACGGCGTCGGTGGCCCGGGCCCATGGCACGCGGCTCAGGGTGCCGCTGAGGTGCACGGCGTCGTCGGTGCCGCGGGCGCCCGGAGGGCCGACCCTGCTGTCCGTGTCGACGTGGGTGAACCGTACGTCGAGCGGGCCGGACGCGAAGGTGAGCGGGCCGTCCGGGACGGTGAGCCCCGCCGCGGCCAGCAGCGGGCGTGCGGTGAGCAGCGTCTCGGCGAGCGGGGCCGGGGTGTGGTGGTAGCCGGCCTCGGTCACCAGGGCCACCAGGGTGGCCGGTTCGGTGTCGAGCGGGGGCAGGGCGTCGGCGGCGCGCAGTGCCTCCCACACCGTCCGGGCGGACTCGGTGGGCCGCTCCGGTGCGTCGGTCGCGTTCGGTGCGGTGAGTCCGGCCAGTGCGGTGGCGGCGCGCTGGGCGAGGGATGCGGTGGTCATGAGGACAGCTCCAGACCGCGGGTGATGACGCCGCGCAGGATCTCGTTGGTGCCGCCGCGCAGCGTGTACCCCGGCGAGTGCAGGATCGCGGTGGCGAGCAGTTCGGGGAAGGTGCCGCGGGTGGCGTCGAAGCGGGCGGTGACCGGCAGGGTCTCGCGGACCTCGGCGACGAGGTCGCCCTCGAAGCGGGTGCCGAGGTCCTTGACCAGTGCGGCTTGGGTGTCGGCCGGGCGGCCGGCCTCCAGGGCGGCGGCCACGCCCAGGGAGAGCTGCCGGATCGAGGCCAGGCGCGCGGTGAGTCGGCCCACGCGGGCGTGTTGCGCGGGGCTGCAGGCGCTCCGCCGCAACTGGTCGACGAGTGCGAGCAGGAGGGGCAGCGTGGACAGGAAGCGTTCCGGTCCGCTGCGTTCCAGGGCGAGTTCGCCGGTGACCTGCCGCCAGCCGTCACCGGGGCGGCCCAGGAGTGCGTCCTCGGTGAGCTCGACGCCTTCCAGGTGGCAGTAGTTGAAGGTGTGCTCGCCGTTGAGCAGGCGGATCGGCTCGACCCGGAGGCGCGGGTCGCGCAGGTCGACGATGAACTGGCTCAGCCCGGCGTGGCGGTCCTCGCAGTCTTCGGTGCGGGCGAGCACGATCGCGTAGTCGTTGACGTGCGCGCCGCCGGTCCACATCTTGGTGCCGGTCAACCGCCAGCCGGTGGTGGTCCGTTCGGCCCGGGTCCGGACGGAGGCCAGGTCCGAGCCGCTGTGCTGTTCGCTCATGCCGATGGAGAAGAAGCACTCGCCGGCGGCGATCCCGGGCAGGAAGTGGTTCCGCTGCCGTTCGGTGCCGTGGCGCAGGATGGAGGGTCCGGCCTGCCGGTCGGCGACCCAGTGGGCCGAGACGGGGGCGCCGGCCGCCAGGAGTTCCTCGATGACGACGTAGCGGTCGAGGTTGCCGCGCCCGCTGCCGCCGTACTGCTGCGGCAGGGCCATGCCGACCCAGCCGCGTTGGGCGAGGCGTCGGGTGAAGGCGGGGTCCCAGCCGGTGAACCAGGAGTCGGGGCGGCCCAGGACGGTGCCGGCGGCGCGCTCCGTGGCGAGGAAGTCGCGTACTTCCTTGCGGAGTTGGCGGGTTTGGGGAGGAAGGTTTACGGCCCTGGTGGTGAGGGCGGAGAGAGCCATGCGGGCGCTCCTTGTGGGTCGTGGTGGAGGGGTGGTCGGCGGTCAGGCGCCCGTGAAGTGCGGGCGGCGGCGCTCCCGTCGGGCCGAGACGCCCTCGCGGAAGTCGTCGGTGGTGGTCGTGACCGGTTGGGCGAGTGCTTCCCAGGTCAGTGCCTGTTCGACGGTGGGCTGTCCCTGGGCCAGTGCGGCCTTGGTCAGCCGGACCGCCAGGGGGGCCGCGGCGGCGATCTCGTCGGCCGCGGCGAGGGCGGTGGCGAGGACCTGGTCGGCGGGCACGGCCTCGTGCACCATGCCCAGGGCGGCGGCTCGGGCGCCGCTGACCAGTCGTCCGGTCAGCAGCAGTTCCCGGGCGCGGGGCAGGCCGACGGCCTCGGCGAGCGTCGCGGTGGTGGCCATGCCCGGGTGCAGGCCGAGGTGGACGAAGGGGGCGCCGAGCCTGGCGTCCTCGGCGGCGTAGCGCAGGTCGCAGGCGAGGGCCAGGGCCAGTCCGGCGCCCACCGCATGGCCGTTGACGGCCGCCACGGTGGGGACGGGCAGGTCGCGGAGGGTCAGCCAGGTCCGGTAGAAGGCCGACAGGTGGGACCGGGCGGCCGGGAGGGATTCGTCGTGCCGGTCGGCGAGTTCGCCGAGGTCGGCCCCGGAGCAGAACGCGGGGCCGGTGCCGGTGACCACGACGGCGCGCAGGTCGGGGGCCTCGCGCAGGGCGTGCAGGGTGTGCCGCCACTGCTCGGTCAGCCGGGCGGTCATCGGGTTGCGTCGGTCGGGGTTGTCGAAGGTGAGCACGGTGACGCCGTTCGGTCGGTGCTCGACGCGCAGCGGTTCCTGTTCGCTCATGGGGTCCTCGGTTTCGGGGTGTCGGGTGCTCAGGCGGCGGGGTGGTGGCCGATCTCGGCGAGGACCTCGTCGGTGTGCTCGCCGAGCCCGGGGCAGTGTCGGTGCAGACCGGCCGGGGTGGCCCAGAAGCGCACGGGTTGGCCGATGAGGTGGTAGCCGCCCTCGGTGGGGTGTTCGGCCGGCTGGAGCAGACCGCCTTCGGTGGCGTAGTCGCTGGCGGCGGCCTGCTCCAGGCTCAGCACCGGGGCGGCGGGGATGCTCGCGGCGTCGCAGAACGCCTGCCATTCGGCGTTGGTGTGCAAGGCGGTGAACTCCCGTACCAGTACGTAGAGTTCGTCGGTGTTGCGGGCGCGGTCGGGCAGCGTGGCGAAGCGGGGCTCGTCGGCGAGTTCGGGGCGGCCGACGAAGGTGAAGAAGTCGCGCCAGTTGCGGTCGCTGTAGGGGAGGATGCACATCCAGCCGTCGGCCGTGCGGGAGGCGGTGCGCTGGGAACTGAGGGCCCGCGGGTAGCCGATGGGGCCTTCCGGCGGGTCCAGGGTGGCGGCCGCCAGGTGCTCGACGAGGTTGAACGCGAGCATGGTGTCGGCCATCGGGACCTCGACGTGCTGTCCCTGGCCGGTGCGGTCGCGGTGGTGGAGTGCGGCGAGTGCGGACTGCGCGATCACCAGGCCGCAGATCTTGTCCGCGACGACGGTGGGGACGAAGTACGGGACGCCGCTGACCCGTTCGTTGAGCCATACCAGGCCGGAGGCGGCCTGCACGATGTCGTCGTAGGCCGGGTGTCCGCCGAGGGCGGAGTCGCTGCGGAAGCCCTGGGCGTTGAGGTAGACCAGGCCGGGGTTGGCGGCGGCCGCTTCCTCGTAGCCCAGGCCGAGGCGTTGCAGGGCCTGCGGGCGGATGTTGGTGAGGAACACGTCCGCGGTCGCGATCAGGGCGAGCAGCGCGTCGCGTCCGCCCGGGGCCTTGAGGTCGATCACGACGCTGCGCTTGTTGCGGTTGAGGTTGAGGGCGAGGACGCCCATGCCGGGGTTGCGGGTCGGTGGGTAGTGGCGGGTCATGTCGCCGGCCGGCGGTTCGACCTTGATCACGTCCGCGCCGAGGTCCCCGAGCTGCTGTGCCGCATAGGGGGCCATGATCACGCTGGCCAGTTCGACCACCCGTACACCCTGCAACGGCCCTGTGCGGCCGGTCTCTTCCTGTCCTGTCGACATGGCGGGTCTCCGATCTCCGGCGCAACGTACGGTGTTCGCCGATCAGTTGGCTGCCAGTCAAGTCCTCCCCGTGCCATATCGTCCAATACTTCTTCCTGGCACCTCTCATATGCTGTGCCATATGGAACTGACCCAGCGCATCCTTCAGCAGTTCGTCGTGCTGGCCGAAGAACAGCACTTCGGTCGCGCCGCCGAGCGGCTGGCCATGCGGCAGCCGCCGCTCAGCCAGGCGATCCAGCGGCTGGAGCGCGGACTCAAGGTCACCCTGCTCGACCGGAGTTCGCGCGGCGCACGGCTGACCGCGGCCGGCCGCGCGTTCGCCGAGGACGCCCGGCGGCTGCTCGAGGCGCAGGAGGCCGCCGTCGACCGGGCCCGGCGCATCGCCGGCGGTCACGAGGGCGACCTCCGGCTGGGGTTCGTCAGCAGCCTCGGCTACGACTTCCTGCCGCGCGTCCTGCGCCGCGCCCACGCGGAGCTGCCCGGCCTGCGGCTGCACCTGGGCCAGCACCCCTCGGCGGAACTGGTCGAGATGCTCAACTCCGGGACGCTCGACCTCGCACTGGTCCGCCTGCCCGTCGCCGACACCGATCGCCTGACCGTCCAACGCATCGGCACGGAACGGCTGGTCGCGGCCCTCCCCGAGCGGCATGCGCTCGCCCCCGGGCCGTCTCTCCACCTGCGCGAGCTCGCCGGTGAGGCGTTCGCCCTCCCCAAGCCCAGTGCCCTGCCCGGGCTCGCCGAGCAGGTCGCGCTCGGCTGCGCCCAGGCCGGCTTCACACCCCGGCCCCTGGGCCAGGCGGACGACCTGCCGGGGCTGCTCAGTTATGTCGCCGCCGGACTGTGCCTGGCCCTCGTCCCCGAGCAGGTGCGCTCACTGGGCATCCCGGGCGTCGTCTACCGCCCGCTGCACGGCGATTCCGCCTATCTGGAGACGGCGGTCGCCGCCGTTCACCGCCCGGACGGACCCGACGCCGCCGTGCAGCAACTCCTGCGGCTGTTCGGCACCTTCGCACGGCCGGACGGCGACGGGACGGAGCCGGGGGTGGCGCCTGGCGGCAGCGCGCGGTGAGGACGCTCACTGCGCCCCGACGTCGTCCGTGGTGCCGTCGGCGACGGCCTGGGGCCGGTCCGGGTCGGCCGTGTGCTCACGTCATGTTGGCCAGGGCCGCCGGCAGGTCGGCGCGGCGGCGGATGCCGAGTTTGCGGTAGCAGTGGGTGAGGTGGGTCTCGACGGTGCGGACGGCCAGGTGGAGGAGTTCGGCGGCTTCCTTGTTGCTGTGGCCGGTGGCGGCGAGTTGGGCGATGCGGAGTTCGGCGGAGGTGAGGGCCGGCGTGCCGGTGTACTGGGCGCGCAGGGGGCGGGCGCCGCATCGGCCGAGGGCCTGGGCGGCGCTTCGCCGGGCCCGGGCGGCGCCCAGCCACTCGGCTTGTTGGGCGGCCTCCCGCAGGATGTCGCGGGCCTGCCGGCGTTGGCCGGAGTCGTGCAGTGCCTGGCCGAACGAGATGAGGGCGGGGATGAGTTCGGGGAGCGGGGCGGGGGTGTCGCGGAGGGTTTCCACGGCCTGTTCGGCGAGTTCCAGGCCGCGGCGGCCGCCCAGGGAGACGGCCAGTGCGCGCAGGGCGCGGCCGATGGTGCGGGGGGTGCCCCAGATCCGGGCCAGGCGGAGTTCCTCCTCCGCCAGGGGGACGGCGTGTGCGGCGGAGCCCAGGGCCACGTAGCAGTCGGCGGCGACGGACCGCCAGGGCGTCACGATCGGGCTGGTGGACTGTCTGGCGGTCTGGCGTCGGCCGCATTCCAGGAGGTCGGGCAGGGCGCCGGCGGGGTCGCCGGCGGCGGCGCGCAACCGGCCGCGGGCGTAGAGGAATTCGCTCCATTCCCAGGAGTCGTGCGCGCCGCAGTCGGCGATGGTGGCGGCCAGGCGTTCGGCCTCGGCCAGTCTGCCGGTTTCGGTGAGGGCGATGAGTGCCTGGGAGCGGAGGTGGACGTTGCCCGGGTAGGGGGCGGTGCGGCGGGCGGGCGGTGTCGGGCTCGGGGAGGGGCCCAGGGCGGCGTCGGCGAGCACGGCGTCGTAGTGGCCGCGCATCACCTGGGTCTCGGCCTGGACGCTCAGCAGGCTCTGGTGGGCGGGGTGGAGCAGCGGCGGGCGGTAGGTGGCGAGTCCTCGGGTGACCAGGCGGTCGGCCTCGTCCAGGTTGTCCGCCCACTGGGTCAGGGTGGCGGTGGAGGCCAGGAGGTAGGGCTCCAGCAACGGGTCGGCGGGGGCGGTCAGGAGGGTGCGGACCCGCGCCATGGCCTGGCGTGCGGTCAGTCGGCCGGCGGTGGCGTCGTATTCGGTGAGCAGGGCCCGGGCGGTGGGGGCGAGGCTGCCGGGGGTGCGGTCCTCCGCGCGTTCGAGCTGGGCGACGACCTGGAGCCAGGCGGTGCCGTCGTGCGAGGAGATCAGGGTGATGGCGGCCTGCACGGCGTGTGCCAACTCGCTGGCGTGGGCGAAGGTTTCGGCGAGTTCGCCCAGGACCTCCAGAGCGGTGGGCACCTCGCCGCGGGCGACCAGGGCCATGCCGAGGCTGGTGGCGGCCTGGACCTTGCCGCCGTCGCGCTGCTGGAGGCGGAGCGCCTCGGAGAGGTGGCGGACGCCGGCGGTGCGTTCGGCCGGGACCTCCAGGCAGCCGAGTTCGGTGAGGACCGCGCCGCGCCGCCGGTCGGTGAGCGGTTCCAGCAGGGCGCGGCGCAGGACCGCGAGGGCGTCGTCGGTCCGTCCGTCGCGGATCGCCCGATTCGCGGCGTCGATGAGGAGGTCGGCGGCCCAGGGCGCGCCGACCGGCGGGACCGGGAGCAGATGGCGGGCCACGGTGTCCTCGGGGGCACCTCGGTGGTGGAGCAGTTCCGCGGTGCGGCGGTGCAGTGCCGCGCGCTGGTGGGCGTGCCAGGTGGCGGTCACCGCCCGGCGGAGGAGGGGGTGGCCGAGGAGCGGGCGGGCGGTGTCCGGGCCGGGGCGGAGGAGCCCTTGGCGGGTCGTCTCGGCGACCCAGCCGGGTACCCGCAGCGGATCGCAGCCGGTGACGTGGGGCAGCAGGGCCAACGCGTCGTCCTCGTCCTGGAGTTCGGCGTAGGCGCGGACCGCCTCGGCGGTGTGCGGGCCGCAGCCGTGCAGCCATCGGGCGACGGCGGCGGCGAACATGCCCGGGTGGAGGTCGGTGCAGCCGGCGGGCAGGCGAGGTGGTGTCGGGGTGCCGTCTGCGGTGATCTCCCGCAGGTCGGACAGGAGGGCGTGCAGCAGCATGGGGTTGCCGCCGCTGGCGCGGTGGCAGTCGGCGGCCAGTTCGGGCGGGGTGTCCGCGCCCAGGGCGGTGCGGACCAGTTCCGCGGCGGCGGCCGGGCCGAGTGGTTTGAGGGTGCACAGGTGCGCCGGGCCGCCGCCGGTGGTCTGGGCGAAGGCGGGGGCGGCCGGGACGAGGTCGTACTGCCAGCGTTCGGTCACCGCGAGCAGGACGGGCAGGTGGTCCAGTCGGCGGGCGACCTGGGCGAGCCAGCGCCGGGAGTGGGCGTCGGCCAGGTGGATGTCGTCGACGGCGAGGAGTACGGGTCCGACCGAGGCTTCGGCGCGGAGCATGCGCCAGAGGCGGGCCGGGAGGTCGCCGCCGTGCAGGGAGCCGTCCCAGTGCGTGGAGCGGGCCGCGGACGGGGCGTCCGGGATGCCGTCCTGCCGGGCGCTGTCGCACAGCTGGTGCAGGACGCTGAACGCGGTGTCGGTCTCCTCGTCGGAGCAGCGGGCGCGCAGGACCGTCGTGTCGCGCGCCGCCCGGTCGCGGGCGAAGGCTTCGAGGAGTGTGGTGCGGCCGGTGCCGGTGCCGCCGCGGATCACCAGGACGCCTCCGGTGCCCGCCCGCGCTCGGCGGGCTGTCGCCGTCATCCGGGCCAGGGCCTCCTCACGCTCCCACAGCCGGTCGGGGTGTCCGGCGGTTTCGTGCCGTGGCCACGTAGCGGTCATCTCGGTCCTCCGGAGTGCTCAAGGGCGCGGTGCCGACGGAACGTTGTCCGGTATCCCCGTGTAAAGCGACGGTGACATCAAACTCCGGCCTTTCGCCAAAGATCAGTGATCTAGCTCACTCGCGCCGTTTTCGGCCGGTTTCCCTCCCTCGATCTCGTGGTTGACCACGATGGCCGACGGTCGCCCGGTGGGGGAACGTTGTGATCACCGAGCACCGCCCGTTTTCCGCACCGCGCCGTCCGAACGCGCCGTCGTAGGCGCCTTCCGTACCGGGAGATGCACGCCTGATGAGCCATGAGAACGCCGTCGCCCTGGTGGGTATGAGCTGCCGTCTGCCGGGGGCCCGCGATGTCGCGGAATACTGGCGCAATCTGCGTGCCGGAGCGATCGGCATCAGCCGTTTTGGCGCGGAGGAGTTGACGGCGGCCGGGGTGGACCCGGCGCTCGCCGCGCATCCCGATTTCGTCCCGGCCCGCGGGGCGGTCGCCGGTGGCGACCTCTTCGACCGGGAGTTCTTCGGGTACAGCGCCGCCGAGGCCGCGGGCATCGATCCCCAGCACCGGCTGTTCCTGGAGTGCGCGGCGCAGGCGCTCGACGACGCGGGGCTGGACCCGGGCCGGGTCGGGCAGTGGACGGGGGTCTACGCCGGTTGCGACCGCACGCCGTCGGCGGTCCCGGGCGCGGTCGGCGATCCGGCCCTCGCCACCCAGCGGTTGATCGGTCGGGAGAAGGATTTCCTGGCCACCCGTGTCGCCTACAAACTCGGGCTGTGCGGGCCGGCGGTCACGGTGCAGACGGCCTGTTCGACGGGGCTGGTCGCGGTGCACCAGGCGTGCCGGGCGCTGCTGGGTTTCGAGTGCGACGTGGCGCTGGCCGGTGGTGCCTCGCTGCGGTTGCCGGCGGCCGGCGGCTACCTCTATCAGGAGGGCGGCATCCTCTCGCCGGACGGCCGGTGCCGGGCGTTCGACGCCGCGGCGGCCGGCACGGTCAGCAGCGACGGGGTGGGGGTGGTGGTCCTCAAACGGCTGTCCGACGCTCTGGAGCAGGGTGACCGGATCATCGCGGTGATCCGTGGTTCGGCGGTCAACAACGACGGTGGGGAGAAGGTCGGTTACACGGCGCCGTCGGTGAGCGGGCAGCGTGATGTGATCCTGATGGCGCTGGCCCAGGCCGGGGTGGACGCCGGGGACATCGGTTACGTCGAGGCGCACGGCACCGGCACCCCGGTCGGCGATCCGGTCGAACTGGCCGCGCTCACCGCCGCGTTCCGGGAGAGCGGTGACCCGGAGCTGCCGACCGGCGGGTGTCTGATCGGGACGGTCAAGGCCAATATCGGCCACACCGGGGCAACCGCGGGCATTGCCGGACTGATCAAGACCGCGCTCATGCTCCGGCATCGGGAGTTCGTCCCCACTCCGCATTTCACCCGTCCCAACCCGGCGTTGAAGATCGAGGATTCGCCGTTCCGGGTCAGTACCGAGCACCGGACCTGGGAGTCCGAGGGGCCTCGGCTGGCCGGGGTGAGCTCGTTCGGGATCGGGGGGACCAACGCCCATCTGGTGCTGGAGGAGGGGCCGGTGGCCGGGGGCGGGGACGCCTCGCGGGAGCCGGAGGGCGGCACGCCGCGGGCGGTGTGCCTGTCGGCGGCGTCCCCGGAGGCGCTGGAGACGCTGCGCGTGCGGCTCGCCGACCGGTTGGCCGCTCCCGCGGACGAGGTGCCGCCGCTGCGCGAGGTGGCGCATACGCTGGCCGGGCGCCGGCAGTTCCCGCACCGGCTCACCGTGGTCGCCCGCAGCAGCGCCGAGGCGGCCGAGCGGCTGCGGGCCGCCGACCGCGGCTCCCTGGCCGTACCGCGCCCCGAGGCCGCCTTCCTCTTCCCCGGCCAGGGCACCCTGAAGGCCGGGCACGGCCGGAGCGCCCATGCGCTGCTGCCGGTCTTCCACGAGGTCTTCGAGGAGTGCCGGGCCCGTTGCCGGGCGCGCTTCGGCGTCGAGCTGGGCCAGGTCCTCGATCCGGGCACCGATGCCGGCTGGTTCACCGACACCCGGCATCAGCAGCTCGGCCTGTTCGTCCAGGGCTATGCGCTGGCGGCGCAGTTGGCGTCCTGGGACGTCGCCCCGGCCGCGCTGTTCGGGCACAGCGTCGGCGAGTACGTGGCGGCCACCGTCGCCGGGGTCTGGGACTGGCAGGACGCCCTGGAGCTGGTCTGGGCCCGGGCCGACGCGATGCACCGGGCCGCCCCGGGCCGGATGCTCGCGCTGCGGCTGCCGCCCTCGCAGGCCGGTCCGCTGCTGGGGGACGGGGTGGCGCTCGCCGTCGCCGGCACCGGTCATGTCGTGCTGTCCGGACCGGCCGACCGCATCGAGGAGTTGGCCCGGACGCAGGCCGCGCAGGGCGCCGCCGGGCGTCTGCTGGACACCGCGCACGCCTTCCACTCGCCGTTGATGGCCGACGCGGCCGACGCCGTGCGCCGGGCGGTGGCGGCGGTGCCCGGCCGGGCGCCGCAGGTGCCGTACGTCTCGAACCTGACGGGGAGTTGGGCGGAGCCGGACCGGGCCGGCGATCCGGACTACTGGGCGGAGCAGTTGGTGGGCACCGTCCGGTTGGAGGAGGGCATGCGCACCCTGGCCGGGGCGGGTGTCGGGCTGCTGGTCGAGCTGGGGCCGGGGGATTCGCTCAGCCGGGAGGCGGGGCGGTCCGCCGGCCGTGCCCAGGGGGCCGGCGACGGTCGACCGGAGCCGGCCGGCACTCCGTTGGCGCTTCTCGGGCGGGACCCGGAGGAGGAGTCCACGGTCCTGCTGGGCGGTCTGGCGCGGCTGTGGGAGGAGGGGGTGGCCATCCCGTGGGAGACGCTGCGCCATGCCGAGCCCGCGGTGCGGTGCGCGCTGCCGGCGCATCCCTTCGCTGCCACGCCGTGCGGGTCGCCGGAGCGCCCGGCGCACGGGCTGTCGGCTGCGCCGTCGGCCGTGCGGGAGCCGGTGCCGGCTCCGGTGCGGGAGCCGCTGCCGTCGGGCGGCGGCAGCCCCCTGGTCCGTTCCGCGTGGACGCAGACGCCCGCGGCCCGCCCGGGTGCGTACGACGGTGTGCTGCTGGTCGGTGCGGCCGCGCCGGGACTGGTGGCGCTGGTGGACGCGGGGTCGGCCGATGCTCCGGGTGCGGCGGGTGGTTCCGGTGCGCCGGCCGACGGTGTCGTCGGGGACCCCGGTGTGGTCCGGGCGTCCTGGGATGCCGGGTCGGCCGGGGCCGCGACGGGTGTGCTGGCCGCTTCGGGGGTGCGCGCTCCGCTGGTCCTCGCCGCCCTGCCCGCTGCCGCCGATCCGACCGACCCCGCTACCGCGGCCGTCCTCGACGCCCTGCTCACCGCCGCCCGGCGGCTCGGTGCCCCGCTGCTGCTCGCCGGGCACGATGTGGCGGACATGCCCGCCGGGGACGCCTCCCCGCCGGACGGTGCCGCGCGCACGTCATCGGCCGCGGAGTCCGTCCGGGCCGCCTGGACCGCCTGGGTGGAGCACCATGGCCGGTCCGGTCCGCAGGTCGCGCTGCTCGACCTCGCGCCGTCCGCGGACGGTGCCGCGTCCGGTCCCGTCCGGCTGCCGGCCCTGGACGGCGGCGGCCCGGCGTCCGCGTATGCCTGGCGGGGCCGGAGTTGGTGGGCGCGCACCGCGCAGGGCGTCTCGCTGCCGCCCGGCACGCCCGGTGCCACCGCCGCGGACCCGGCGGCCACCCGCTGGACGGTGCTCGCCGACGGCCGGCCCGACGGTGCCCGGTTCGCCGCCGATCTGGCCGAAGGCGGCCTGCGGGTGGGCGGGTTCGTCGATGTCACCGACCCCGCACCGGGCCCGCACCCGCATCGTGCCGGTCGTGTGGCCGGGGCGGTGGCCGGCGCCCCCTGGCACACGGCCGAGCCGCCGCTGACCCGGCGTTCCGCCCTCAGCCGTGATCTGGACCGCTACTGCGCCGGCCTGGTGGCGCGCCACCTCCTCCCGCGCACCGGCCTCACCGAGCCCCACGGCGGGCAGGGCATGGCCGATGCGGAGCTGCGTCGTCGTATCGACCCGGAGGACCGGCTGCCCGGTCTGGTCCGGTTCTGTCTGCGCGTCCTTGCGGAGGAGGGCTGGCTGCGCCGGGAGCGGGACGTCTGGTTCGCGTCGGGGAACCTCGCCGAGGACGTCGGGGCGGCCCTGCGCGGCGGCGAGCGGATCGGTGAACTCCCGGGCCTCAAGCGCATGCTGGACCATGTCACCGACGCCTACCCGGCCGTCTTCACCGGCGACCGCACCCCCGTCTCGGTCCTCTACCCGGACGCGGACGAGGACTTCCTGCACACCTGCCTCAAGGACAACCGGGTGCCGCTCGACGACAACGCGGCCGCGCTCGACGCGCTGCGCACGGTCGTCCGCACCCTCACCGCCCGGCGCGACGACGAGCGGCCGCTGCGCGTCCTGGAGATCGGCGCGGGCACCGGACGGCTCACCTGGCCGCTGCTCGCCGACTGGCCGGGCCGCCGCGGCGTCGAGTACCACTTCACCGACATCAGCCCGCTGATCGTGCGCCGCGCACGGCAGCGCGCCGCCGAACTCGGCCTGCCCGACATGCGGTTCTCCACCTATGACATCGGGCAGGACCCGGACGCCCAGGGGCTGGTGCCCGGCAGTTACGACCTCGTCCTGGGCTACAACGTCGTGCACGCCACCCCCTCGGTCCCGGCGGCCCTGCGTCATCTGGGCGGGCTGCTGCGGCCGGGCGGCCGGCTCGGTCTGGTGGAGGTCACGGAGATCCCCCGTTGGTCCCATGTGCTGTGGGGACTGGCCCCGGGCTGGTGGGACTTCGCCGACGAGCTGCGCACCGACTCCATCCACCTGGACGCGGCGACCTGGCTGCGGGCGCTGGACGAGGCCGGGTTCGCCGATGCGCGGCCGGTGCCGGCCAGTCTGGACAGCGATCACCTCGTGGTCCTCGCCGCGCGTCCGGTGGCGGACGGTGGTGCCGAGGGCGGCGTCGCAGTGGCCGCTGGGCTGCGGCAGGCACCGGGTGCTTCCCTGGGGGCGGAGGGTGCCGAGGCGCTGCTCTACGTCCCGGACCCCGAGCGCACGCCCGGGGCCGCCGCCCGGTGGGAAGAGCTGCGCGGCGCGGCCCCGTCGGCCGGTTCCGCCTGGGTCGTCACCGAGGATCCGGCGGACTGGCAGAGCCAGCAGACCCGTCGGCTGCTCGATCCGGACCCGCAGGCCCCGCTGTGGGGGCATGTGGAGGTGCCCGGGGCCGGTGCGGTCGGAGCGGCCGATCTGGCCGCGCTGCTCGGCCGTCCGCTCCCCCTCGGTACGCTCCGGTTGACGGGTGCGCTGCACCGCCCGGAGGCGGCGCCCCGCAGGGATGCGGAGTCGGCGCGCCGCCCGGGGGCGTCGGGGGATGTCGCCGCGTCCCCGGAGGCGGCCCCGGTGGAGCGGGAAGCGGCCGGTACGGCGGTCTCCGGCACCGCGGGGTCCGTCCCCGCGGCGCCGCCGGAGCCGGCCGCGGCCTCGGATGCGGCGGCTCTCTCGGGGGCACCGTCGGGGGCGGCCGCGCCGCATCCCGCAGCCGACGCCCTGCGCACGGCCGTTGCCGGTGTGTGGTGCGAGGTGCTGGGCGTCGCGGAGGCGGCCGAGGCGGACGCGTTCGACCGGCTCGGCGGGGACTCCCTGATGCTCGTCCAGCTCACCGGCCTGATCCGCAACCGGCTCGGGCATCGCGTCTCCGCGGTCTCCCTGCCGCGCGAACTGACCTTCGCGGGGCTGCTCGCCGCGGTCCGGGAGGTCGCCCCCGCCCCCGCCCCGCAGCCGGCCCCCACCCCGGTCTCCCCCACCGCCGTCTCCGTCCCCGTCCCCGGCCCCGCGCCGTCCCCCCTCCCCGGCCGCCTCACGCTCCTCAGGGACGGCGGTCCGGGCACCCCCCTGTTCCTCATCCCGCCCGCCTCGGGCAGCAGCCTGTGCTACCGCCGGCTCGCCGATCACCTCGACGACTCCCGGCCGGTGTACGGCGTCGAGTCGCCCGGTCTGCACGACGGCCGGCGGCCGCCTTCCCGGCTGACCACCTACGCCGCGCACCATCTCGCCGCCATCCGGCGGGTGCAGCCGAACGGCCCCTATCTGCTGGGCGGTTGGTCCTTCGGGGCGATGGTGGCGCACGAGATGTCCCGGCTGCTGGAGGCCGCCGGGGAGCGGGTGGAGCTGCTGGTGGCCATCGACGGCTTCCTGCCGCCGACCAGGGGGCTGCCGGTCGGGACGCTGCCGTCCTGGCTGCTGCCGAGCGTCGGGCTCCAGTTGGAGGCCCGGTTCCCGCGCGGCCGGATGCTGCTGCGCGGTGGTCCGGGGCGGCGGCCCGCGGCCGACCGCGGCCGGTTCCTGAACCTCCTGCGCGACGTCGCGCCGCTCGGCGGAGCGGCACCGGCCGGTGAGGTGGCCCGGATCGGGGAGGTGGCCGGGGTGGCGGCCGATGCCGGACCGGAGTACGTCCGCGTCCACAACGCGAGCATCACCGCGATGCTGCGTCACCGCCCCCGGCCGGTGGCGGGACGGCTGCTGCTGCTCAAGGCGGGTGCCGACGCGGCGCTGCGGGCCCGGCTGACCGGGCGGCTGGGCGCGCTGTACGAGGGGGGCGTCGTGGTCCGTGCCGTACCGGGCGACCACTGGACGGTGCTCGGGGCGCAGCACGCCCCGGCCCTCGGCGCCGAGATCTGCCGCGCCCTGAGCGTCCCGCAGGACTGACCCCGAGGCCGTACGGCCGGCCACCCCGTGCGGCGGGAACCTGCCCGCCGGTTCGCGGGGCGGCGCATCCGCCCGCCCCGCCCCCTATTTCCGCCCCCTGTTTCCGCCCCTATGAGGAGAAGCACGATGTCCGGGATCGCCGGCTGGTGGGACCACCAGCGTGATCTGACCGATGAGGGTTTCGCCGTCGCGGCGATGACCGCCCGGCTGGCGGCGCGCGGCCGGCACGGCGAGGGCCGGTGGTCCGAGCGCCGTCTGGCGTTGGGGCTGCGCGCCGACGGCGGTGACCGGCAGGCCGCCGCCGGGCCCGAGGTCGTCATGGCGGACGGCCGGACCCTGGGGGCCGTCGTCTTCGACGGGGCCCTCACCAACGCGGCCGAGGTGCGGGCCGCGTTGGCCGCCGCCGGCCGTCCCGTCGGCACCCGGAGCGACGCGGGCACGGTGCTGCACGCGGTGCTGGCGTGGGGGGCCGGTGCGGCGGAGCGGCTGGCGGGGCTGTTCGCCTTCGCGGCCTGGGACGCGCGCAGCGGCGAACTGCTGCTGTGCCGCGACCGGCTGGGCGTCAAACCGCTGAGCTACGCCCGGCTGCCCGGCGGCGGCCTGGCCTTCGCCTCCGAGCTGGCCGCGCTGTTGGAACATCCGCTGGTACCGGCCGAGTTGGACCTGCCGGGCCTGTGTGCGGTGCTCTCGCAGGTGCGTGCGGCGGGCCGTTCGGTGCTGCGCGGGGTGCACGAGGTCCGGCCCGGGCATGTGGTGTGCGTCCGGGCCGACGGCGTCACCGAGCGGCGGTACTGGGGGTTCGAGCCGCGGCCGCACGAGGAGGACCTCGACGGGACGGTGCGGACCGTGCGCGGGCTGCTGGAGGAGGCGATCGACCGGGACTGCGGGGCGGGCGGTCCGGACGGGCCGGCCGTACCGGCCGTGCTGCTCTCCGGCGGGCTGGACTCCAGTGCGCTGGCGGGCGTCGCGGCCGCGCTCCGGGGCGGTCCGCCGCGCACCTTCACCGTGGACTTCGGCGGCGACCGGGCCGTGCCGGCGCCCGACCGGCCGTTCGCCGAGGACGTGGTGCGGTATCTGGGCAGCCGCCACCAGGACGTGCTGATCGCGCCGGGCACGCTGACCGACCCGGTCGCCGAGGCCGCGGTGCTCGCCGCCCGGGACGCCCCGAACCCGTTCGGCGACAAGAACCTCACGCCGTATCTCTTCTACCGTCGGGTCGCGGAGCGGGAGCGGGTGGCGCTCAGCGGGGAGGGCGCGGACGCGGTGTTCGGCGGGCCGGCCGGGGCCGGGGAGCCGGACGGCGGCCCCGGGCGGACCTTCCCCTGGATCGAGCGGGCGCGCCGCCTCGGGATGGCCGACGGCATCGGCAACGGCCTCTTCGACGCGGAGCTGCTGCACCAGGCGGATCTGCGCGGGCACTGTGCGGCGCGCTACGAGGAGGCCCGCGCCGAGGTTCCCCATCTGGCGGGCGCCTGCGACGACGACCGCCGGGCCCGTGAGACCTCCTACCTCACCCTGACCCGGTTGTCCGAGCAGACCCTTCAGCACTCCGAGCGCCTCGCCGCCGCGGCCGGGCTCGAGGTGCGCTTCCCGTTCGCCGACCACCGTCTGGTCGACTATCTCTACAACGTCCCCTGGCGGTTGAAGTCCTGCCACGGTCAGGAGAAGGACCTGCTACGGGTCGCCGCCCGCGACGTCCTGCCCGAGTCCGTCCTCACCCGGCGGAAGGTCCCCTTCCCGATCGCCTACCACCCCGCGTACAAACAGCGGTTGACCGACCGGCTGCGTGCTCTGCTCGCGGACGGTTCCGCCCCGGTCCGGCCGCTGCTGGACCTGTCCGCCGCCCGGCGGGTGGCCGAGGAACCGCGTCTGCTGGACCGGGGCGGCTGGCTCGGCCGGGCGGATGTGGAGTCCGTGCTCCAACTCGATGCCTGGTTGCGCCGTCTGCCGGTCCGGCTGGTGCTCTGACCGCCGGCCCGGCCCGCCTCCCGTCCGTCCGCGCCCACCGACCAGCGAAGGCCACCGCCATGACACCGGCACACGCCATGACAGAGGGACACGCCATGACAGGGACCCCCGGGACACCGGTGCCGCCCGCGCCCGTCCTGCTTCCGCACCTCTTCGACGCGCAGGCCGCCCGGGTCCCGGACCGGACCGCGCTGCGCGACGCGCACGGTGCGCTGACCTATGCCGAAGCCGCGGACCGGGCCGACCGGTTGGCGGCCCGGCTGCGCGCGCTGCTGCCCGCCGGCGGCGGCCGGATCGGTCTGCATCTGCGGCGCGGCGCGGACACCGTCGTGGCCATGCTCGCGGTGCTCAAGAGCGGCCATGCCTATGTGCCGTTGGATCCGGCGTACCCGGCCGAGCGGCTGGAGTTCATGGCGCGGGACGCCGCGCTGTCGCTGGTGCTCTCGGACGGGGAGGTGCCCTCGGGGCTGGCGGAGCTGCCCGTGGTCCGCCTGGACGCGGCCGAGCCGTCGGACCCGCCGGCCGCGGTGGAGGTGCCGGGCGGCCCGGACGCGGCCTCCGCCACCGCGCACCCCGATCCCTCCTCCCCCGCCTATGTCATCTACACCTCCGGCTCCACCGGCCGCCCCAAGGGGGTGGTGGTCCCGCACCGCAATGTGCTGGCGCTGGTCCGTGCCTGCGACGAGCGGTTCGCGCTGGGGCCGGACGATGTGTGGACGATGTTCCATTCGGCGTCGTTCGACTTCTCCGTGTGGGAGGTGTGGGGTGCGCTGGCGCACGGCGCCACGCTCGTCATCGTCCCGGAGGAAACCGCGCGTTCGCCCCGGTCCATGCTCGACCTGCTGGTGCGGGAGCGGGTCACGGTCCTCAATGTGGTGCCGTCGGTCTTCCGCCACCTGGTGCGCGCCGTCCGCCCGGGTGTCACCCCGGCCCCCGGTCTGCGCTATGTGGTCTTCGGCGGGGAGTCCATCGACGTGGCCGATGTGCGGGCCTGGCGGCGGGCGTTCGGCACCGCCACCCGCTTCGTCAACACCTACGGGATCACCGAGGCCACGGTCCTGGTGACCACCCGGCCGCTGACCGACGCCGAGTTGGACGGCGATCCGGGCGGTGCGCCGTCCGCCGATGCCGCCGCCGGTTTCGCCCTCGACCTCGGTGAGCCGCTGGCCGGGTGCGAGATGCGGGTGCTCGACGAGGACGGTGAGCCGGTGCGGGAGCCCGGGCAGATCGGCGAGATCCACGTGGCCGGCGGCGGTGTGGCGCTTGGCTACCTCGGCCGGCCGGAGCTGACCGCCGAGCGGTTCGTCACCCGCTCGGTCGGCGGCGGCCCGGCGCGCCGCTACTACCGCAGCGGAGACCTGGCCCGGCTGCTGCCCGGGGGCATGCTGTGCTACGCGGGCCGGGCCGACGACCAGGTCAAGATCAATGGCTTCCGGATCGAACTGGGGGAGGTGGAGGCCGCGTTGCGCGGTCTGCCGGGCGTCCGCGACCTCGTCGTGGTCAGGACCGTGAGCCGGGTCGGCGAGCCGATGATGACGGCCTGCTGGACGGCGGCCGAGGGCACCGACCCGGAGGCGACCGCCGCGCAGCTGCCCGAGGCCGCCCGCGCCCGGCTGCCGCGTCATCTGGTGCCCGGCCGTTTCACCCGGCTTCCCGAGCTTCCCCTGGGGCCGTCGGGGAAGACCGACCGTCGGGCCCTGGCCCAGCGGCTCTCGGCCGCCCCGGCCCGGCGCGCCGCCCCGGTCGTCTGACCGCGGGCCGCCGCCCGCACCGCCGACGACCGTCAACACACTCCCGATGTACCGGACTTCACCCCGCTGCCCACACCTCCCGCAAAGGAACGCCCGTGGCTCATCCCACCCGCAACTTCATCAGCGACCCCGGCCGGCCGAGTTTCCTGGAGGAGCTGTACCAGGGGCGGTTCCGCTGGGACCTGCTCCACCCCTTCCCCCATCAGGACACCGTCGATCGCGCCCATGGGGACGAGGTGGTGTCGGCGCTGCGGGAGTTCCTGCGCCGGCGGGTGGACCCGGTCGCCGTGGAGGCCAAGGGGCAGCTGCCGGACGGTCTTGTCACCGAACTCCACGACCGCGGCTATCTGGGCCTGCAACTCGACCAGAAGCTCGGTGGTTTGGAGCTGTCCCACTTCAACACCTTCCGGGTGCTGGAGGCCGCCGCCGGCTGGTGCTTCCCCGTGGCGTTGGTCCTGGGCATCGAGAACTCCGTCGGCGCTCCCGCGTTCCTGCCGGTCGTGCCGGAGGGCCCGCTCAAGGAACTGCTGCACCGGCACGTCACGGCCGGGGGGCTGTCCGGCACCGCCGACACCGAGCCCGACGGAGCCGCCAACCAGCGGCGGTTCACCACCGCCGAGCCCGTCGAGGACGGGGCCGCCTACCTCCTCAACGGGCACAAGGTCTTCGTCGGGCACGCCCCGGTCGGCACCCTCTTCAGCGTGACCGCCTCCGTCGTCGACGAGGACGGTGCCGCACAGAACCGGGTGTTCTTCGTCGAGGCGGACACCCCTGGTTTCGGCAACGGCGCAGCGCAGGAGTTCTCCGGCATCCGGGGCTTCCCCAACGGCTGGATCACCCTCGACAACGTCCGGGTGCCGGCCGGCCACCAGCTCGTGGAGGCCGAGGGGCCGCACCGGTCCCGGCTGACCCCGGCCGTCTCCCGGCTGGTGATGCGCGGCCGGCTCCATATGATCGTCGCCCCCTCGCTCGCCGTGGCCAAGCGGTGCCTGCACTGGTCCAGGGAGTTCGTGAACCGGCGGAGCGTCGACGGTCGCCCCCTCGGGGAGTACGAGGAGATCCGGCGGCAGCTGGCCGAGTCGCTGTCCGAGGCGTTCGCGATCGAGAGCGTCGCCCGGGCCGCGCTGCTCGCCGAGGACGGCGGGCCGGCCCGCAATCTCGCCTTCGAGCAGAACGCCGCCAAGAACATCGGCTCGGTCATCGCCGGGCGGATCGCCGACCGGACGACATCCCTGCTGGCGGCCGAGGGGTACGAGACCGCGGCCAGCAAGGCCCGGCGCGGCGCCCCGGCCCTGCCGTTGGAGCAGGCCGTCCGGGACGTCCGCAACATGCGGATCTCCGGCGGCGTGGACTTCCAGATCGACAACTGGATCTCGGGCCGCAACATCCTCTCCTACTACTACCCGGAGCCGGACCATGCGCAGGAGCTGGCGGCCGGCCCGGCCCCGGCCGCGGACCCCGGGGACGCGGTCCTGACCGTCCGCAACCGCGCCCATCTGGACACGGTGGCCGCCGAGGTGCACCGCTTCGGCCGCACCTGTCTGAGCCTGGCCCGCCGCTGTCCTGACCGGGCCCGACTGAGCCTTCAGGAGCGGGTGTTGATCCTCGTCTCGCAGCTCAGTGCGGAGCTGCTGACCATGTCGACGGTGCTCGCCCGGGCCGCCGGGATGAGTGCGGCGGCGGCCGACGGCCACGGCGACGAGGGGGACGGCGACGGGCAGCGGCTCGCGGATGTGTACTGCACCGCCGCCCGGCACCGGCTGGCCGATCTGTGGCAGCGGCTCGACCACGCCGTGGCCGAGGGCGACGGGTCCGGTGACGGGGCCGGCGGGGGCACGGCGGACTTCGCCGGCCTGAGCACCGCCTGGCTCGCCGAGACAGGCCCCCGCCACCTCTCCGACGACCTCCCCACCGCCTGAACCAGCGCCCGGGTCACCCCCGGAACCACCCCTGACCACGCCACCGCCCCGACCGGGCGCTGACGCGAGGAGCAGCAGATGACCATGCGCCCCGGCCCGGAGAGCGCCGGCCCCCTCTCGCCGTGCCCGGTGTACGAACCCGGCGCCCGGCAGGTTCCGCTGTCCGTCGGCCAGGAGGCCATGTGGGTCTCCTGGAAGCTCGACCCCGGGCAGTGGATCCACATCATCCCGACCCCGTTCCGGGTCCGCGGCAGCCTGGACCCCGACCGGCTCCGCCAGGCCGTCACCGCGCTCGGCCAGGCGCATCCGCAGCTGCGCGCCCGGATCGCGGAGACCGTCGAAGGACCGGTCCTGACCTGGGAGGACGCCCCGGACATCCCGATCGTCGAACACACCGTCACCGGTGGCCCCGACGAGGAGATCCGCCGCGTCTGGCAGCGTCCCTTCGACCTGCGCCGCGGGCCGCTCGCCCGGATCGACGTCCTGCACGGCCCTCACTGGACGGTGCTGCTCCCCTCCGTCCACCACCTCGTCCTCGACGGCGCCTCGGTCCTGCTGCTGCTCGACCGGCTGCGCCGGGCCTACGCCGGGGAGCCGCTCGACGTCGCGGACGCCGGCCCGGTGCTCGCCGCGTTCGCCGCCCGGTCCCGGGAGTTGACCGACACCCCCGCCGGCGACCCCCACCGCGCCTACTGGCGCGAGACCCTGGGCGACGACCTGCCCGCCCTCGCCCTCCCGGCCTCCGTCGACGAGCCCGGCTACACGGTGCTGGACACCATGATCCCGCCGGAGCTCACCGCCCGGCTGCGCGTCCGCGCCCGTGAACTGGGCGTCTCCTATGTGACGGTGCTGTTCGGCGGTTACTTCGCCCTGCTGCGCCGCTACTGCGGGCAGGACGACCTGCTGTCGTCCATCCCCTTCCACGGCCGCGTCGACCCCGCCACCCGCGAGACGGTCGGCTACTTCGTCAACGCGCTGCCGTTCCGTCACCAGGTGCGCGGCGAGGACTCCTACGCCACGGTGATCCGCACCCTGCGCACCGGTCTGCGGACCGCGATGTCCCACGGCGAACTGCCGCTGCCGGCGATCCTGCGGGCGGCCGGCCTGACCGGCTGGGAGTCCCGCGCCCGCAGCCACGGGACCGTCTTCCAGTACTGGCACGCCGGACTCCACGCCGACCTGGACGTCCAGGACCTGCGGCTGCGCGCCGGGGACGGCGATGAGTGCACGCTGTCCCTGCTCGGCATGGAGAGCAGCGCCGACTACACGCTGGCGGTGATGGTCCGGGAGGACAGCGGCGGCACCCATGTGCTGTGGAAGGACCCCGCCGGGGCGGTCGGTGCGACCCTGGTGCGGATGCTGGCCGACGACTACACCACCGTCCTGGAGGCCATCGCCGACGATCCGGACGCCGCCGTCGGCACCGTCACCGACCGGGTCGCCACCGCGCACGGGACCGTCGAACCGCGCCGGATCGCGGCGCTGCTGGCCACCCACCCGGCGGTCCGGCGGGCGGTGGTGACCCCGACCGGCGGCGGGGCGGACCTGCATGCCCGGCTCGTCCTCGACGGCGACGGCGAGGGCGAGGGGGCCGCCGCCGACGTACTCGCCCTCGTACGGGCCGAGTTCGGCGAGCGGGCGCCCCGGGTCCGGGTCGAGACGGTCCGGGAACCGGTCCGGCAACCGGTGCGGGAGGCCGTCGCGGCGTCGTCCGCCGCGGCGGAGGCGCCCGCGCTGACGCACCTGGTCGGGCTGTGGGAGGAGGTCCTCGGTATCGACGGGATCGTCCCCGACGACTCCTTCTTCGAGCTGGGCGGGCATTCGCTGCTCGCCGAATCGCTGGTGCTCGCGGTGTCCGAGAGCCTAGGCCGGGAGGTGCCGCTGCGGGACCTCTTCGAGTACCCGCGGCTACGGGACTTCGCCGCCCACCTGGGCGTCCAGGACGCCGAACCGGAGCCCGATCCGGAGGTGTTGCCATCGCCATCGCCATCGCCGTTGCCGTTGCCGTTGCCGGAACGGGAGTCGGCTGCCGCGGACCGGTCCGGCCCGCTCACGCCCCCGCCGACCGACCGGTCCGCCACCGCGGACCGGCTCTTCCCCGCCGCCGGATTCCAGCAGCGCATCTGGCTCGCGGAGCGGATCGAGCCGGGCACCGGCGCGTACAACGTGCCGTTGGCCTGGCGCGTGCCGGGTGCCCCGCTGGACGCAGGCACCCTGGCCCGGGCGCTGGAACTGCTGGTGGCGCGGCACGAGATCCTGCGCACCCGTTTCGTCGAGCACGCCGGCCGGCTGCACCAGCAGGTCGGCGAGCCCTGGGCGCCCCGGCCCGACCATGTCGATCTGCGCGCCGCCGCCGATCCCGAGGCCGCGCTCCAGAGCCGGCTGAACGAGGCGGCCGGCCACCGCTTCGACCCGGCCGGCGGGCGCCTGCTGACCGCTGCGCTGCTGGAGACGGGCCCGGACGCGCAGGTGCTCTTCCTCTGCCTGCACCATCTGGTCTGGGACGGTGAGTCCGCCGGCGTCTTCCTGCGCGAACTCTCCGCCTGCTACGACGAGGCCGCGGCGGAGCGCACCGTGGAGCCGGAGGTGTCCGCGGCGGAGGCGAGGGGCGACGCCGGGACCCCGTCCGCACGGCCGGCAGGCGCGGACGCCCCCACCGACCACGCCCTGTCCCCCGCCTCCGCCCACCAGGAACGCATCGCCTTCATCGACCAGTTCGAGAAGGGCACCGTCTATCCGACCGCGCCCGTCTACCACAACCTCCCGCTCTACCTCCGTCTGGAGCAGGCGCCCGAAGCCGCCCGTCTCCAGGGCGCGTTGGACCGGGTCGTCGCCGCGCACGAGGCGCTGCGCACCGACCTCCGGGTGGTCGACGGCACGACCGTGCAGCGCGTGCATGCGCAGGCCCGGGTGGTGCCGCAGTGGTTCGGTTCGGCGGCCGAGGAGGCCGGGGAGGTCCCCAAGGCCCTGCGGGCGTGGGCCGTGGAGCCGTTCGACCTCGGCGGCGGACCGCTGCTGCGGGTGGCCGTCCAGCCCTCGCCCGAGGGCCCGGTGTGGCTGGCCCTGCTCGGCCACCAGGCGGTCGCCGACCGCACCGCGCTGCGCATCGTCGCGGAGGACCTGCTGACGGCCCTGCGCGGTGCACAGATCACCGGCAGCAGCTACCGCGGGTGGCTCGCCGACCGGTCCGAGGCGGAGCGGCGGTCCGCCCTCGACGCGCGGGCCGCGGCGCTGCGCGGCGACCTCGAACCGCTCCGCCTCCCCGAGCGCCGCCCGCGCGCCGCCATCCACGTCTACCAGGAGCAGACGGTCCCGGTGGAACTCCCGGACGATCTGCCGGTGGTCGCCTTCGCCGAGTGTGCCGGTGTGACGTGTGAGGACGTCCATCTCGCCGCGTTCGCCGCGCTGCTCGGCTGGTACTCGGGCCAGGAGGAGATGGTGGTCGGCGCCGCCCACCACGGCCGTCGGGCCGCCGACCGCCGGGTGGTGGGGCCGCTCGCCAATCTGCTGCCGCTGCATCTGCGGCCCGCCGTCGGCGCCACGTTCGAGGAGCTGGCCGCCCAGGTCGCGGCGGAGTTGGCGGCCGCCCGGGAACACGACCGGGCGCCGTTCGACGAGTTGGTCCGCCGGGTCGACCCGGCCAAGGACATGAGCCGCACCGCCCTCTTCGACGTGCTGTTCACCTGGGCGGACGAGGGCACCGGGGAGGCCGGCGCCGCCACCGAGGTCGTGGAGACCGGCGCCGGGCACGGCAAATACGACCTCCATCTCTTCCTGCCCTCCGGCGGCGGGGCGGCTCGCGGTGCAGGCCGGCTGGTCTTCAACGCCCACTATTTCGACGCGTCCCAGATGCGGCTGATGGCCGAGCACTACGTCCGGCTGCTGCGCGCCCTGCTCGCCGCGCCCGGGCAGCCGATCGGCGCCGCCGAGCCGCTGACCGAGGCCGAGCACCAGACCCAACTCGCGGTGTGGAACGCCACCGACGCCGCCTATCCGCAGACCACGCTGCACGCCCTGGTCCGCGACCAGGCCGACCGGCGGCCCACGGCCCTCGCGCTCACCGACGCCACCACCGCCGCCCCGGCCCACCACACCTACCGCGAACTGCTGGACCGGGCCGAGCTGTTGGCCGCCGGGCTGGTCGCCCGCGGGGTGCGGCCCGGTGAGCGGGTAGCGCTGCTGGTGCCCCGCGGCGCCGCACAGGTCGAGGCGATGCTCGCGGTGCTGCTGGCCGGCGGCGCGTACCTGCCGCTGGATCCTGCGCTGCCGGAGGGCCGCAAGGAGTTCATCCTCGCGGACTCCGGCACCCGCTGGGCCCTCGTACCCGACGGAGCCGACGAAACCGGCGCTCCTGAGGGCTCCGACGGCCCCGAGGAGCGGCAGCGCAGCGGTCTCGTCCCGGCCGCCTTCACCGGCGAGGCCCTGACGCCGGCCGCGTTGGCGAGGGCCGCCGCCACGGCCCCCGACGGGCCGGCGGTCCGGCTCCCCGCCGTCAGCCCCGACGCCCCGGCCTACTGCATCTACACCTCCGGTACCACCGGCCGTCCCAAGGGCGTGCTGCTCAGCCACCGCAACGCGGTCCGGCTGCTGGTCAACGACCGGCTCCCGTTCGCCTTCGGCCCGGCGGACGTCTGGACGATGTTCCACTCCTACGCCTTCGACTTCTCCGTGTGGGAGCTGTTCGGCGGGCTCGCCCACGGCGGCCGCGTCGTGCTCGTCCCGGAGGAGGACGCCCGCGATCCGCACCGCTTCTGGCAGCTGCTGCGCCGCGAGCGGGTCACCGTGCTCAACCAGACGCCCAGTGCCTTCCGCCAGTTGCTCACCGCCGAGCAGCGGGACCCGGACCCCCTCGACCATCTGCGTTATGTCGTCTTCGGCGGTGAGACGCTGCAACCGTCCCTGCTGGCAGGATGGTTGGCGCACCATCCGCACATCCGGCCGGTCAACATGTACGGCATCACCGAGGGGACCGTGCATGTGACCGCGCACACCGTCACCCGGGCCGACGCCGAGCGCGGCGCCAGCGTCATCGGCACCCCGATCCCCACCACCACCGTCCATCTCCTCGACCCGCGCACCGGACGCCGGCTGCTGCCCGTCGGGGCGGTCGGTGAGCTGTACATCGGCGGGGAGGGCGTGGCGGCCGGCTATCTCAACCGGCCCGAACTGGACGCCGAACGCTTCGTCCGCGACCCCTTCGGTCCCGGCCGTCTCTTCCGCACCGGGGACCTGGCCCGCTACCGGCCGGACGGCGCGCTGGAGTTCCTCGGCCGCGCCGACGCCCAGGTCCAGCTGCGCGGTTACCGCATCGAGCCGGGTGAGATCGAGGCCCGGCTCCGTGAGCACCCGGGCGTGGCCGACGCCGCGGTGCTCGTGGAGGACGACCGCCTCATCGGCTATGTGCTGCCGCACGGTGCGCCGCCCGCCCCGGACGAGCTGACCGCCCACCTTCGGGCCACGCTCCCCGCGTACATGCTCCCGGCCGCCCTGCGCAGCGTCGCCGCGCTTCCGCTGACCGCCAACGGCAAGCTCGACCAACAGGCCCTGCGCGCCGCGGCGGTGGCGCTGGAGGCCCCCGAGGGGCGGGCCCCCACCACGGACACCGCCCGGGCGCTGGGCGGGCTCTGGGCCGGTCTGCTGGACGTCCCCCGGGTCGGCGCCGACGACTCCTTCTTCGCCCTCGGCGGGCACTCCATGCTCGCGGTGCACATGCTGAGCCAGGTCCGTGAGCGGTTCGGCCCCACCCTGCCCCTGCGCACCCTCTTCGAACGCCCGCGTCTCCAGGACTTCGCCGACCATTTGGACGACCTGGACGCGCAGACCGGCGGCCGCGCGGACCGGCAGCCGGAGCCGTCCGGTGCCCCGGCGGCGGACCCGGCCGGTGCGCCCGCGGCCTCCGGATTCCAGGAACGCATCTGGCTCGCCGAGCGCTACGCCCAGGACACCGCCTACAGCATCATCCTCGCCTGGCGCGCCCCGGACGGCCTGGACCACCGGCTGCTCCAGGCGGCCCTGGCCCGGCTCATCGAGCGCCATGAGATCCTCCGCACCGCCTTCGCCGCACACGGCGGACGGCTGCGCCAGCTCATCGGGCCGGCCTGGGTCCCGCGGCTGGAGCACCTCGACCTGAGCCGGGCGGCCGATCCGGACACCGCCCTGCGTGCCTGGGCGAACGAGCAGTCCGCCCGCCCCTTCGACCCGGCCGCCGGCCGGCTCCTCCGCCCCGCCCTGGCCGATCTCGGCCCCCGGGGCCATGTGCTGCTGCTCTGCCTCCACCACCTCGTCATCGACGGTGCCTCCGTCCCCGCGTTCCTGACGGACCTTCAGCAGTGCTACCGGGCAGCGGCGGACGACACCCTTCCGCCCGCCGCCCCGCCCGCCCAGTACCGCGACTTCACCGCCGCCCAGGAGGCCGAAGGCGAGAGCCCCCGGCGCGCCGCGGACCTGGCGTACTGGCAGCAGCACCTCGCGGGCGCGCCTGCCTACGCCGCGCTGCCCGCCCCCGACCGCCCCGGTCCGCACGGCGCCGTCCCGTTGGATCTGCCGGCCGACCTGGCCGGCCGCCTCCACCCGGTGCAGCAGGAGCACGGCCTGTCCTGGTTCATGATCGCGGCCACCGCGCTGGCCGCGGTGCTGCACCGCACCACCGGTGAGGCCGACCTCGCCTTCGGCGTCCCGGCCTCCCTCCGCGAACGGCACGAACGGCGCGAACGGCCCGACACCGGCGGCCTGTTGGGTCCCTGCCTGAACACCGTCGTCCTCCGCTCCCGACCGGCCCCCGCGGCCACGCTGCTGGACCTCCTCCGTGCCGTCCGCACCGAGGTCCTGACCGCCCACGAGCACCGCGGCGCCCCGTTCGAGGAGGTCGTGGAGCGGCTCAACCCGGTGCGCGAGCCGGGCCGCACGCCCTATGCCGACATCACCCTCAACATGAACCTGCTCACCGACCGCACCGCGCGCCTCGGCCCGGGCACCCTCACGCCGTTGCTGCTGGAGCCCATCGGCCGGCGGGAGACCAAGTTCGCGCTCACCATCACCCTGGCCGAGCAGGACGGCCGGCTCAGCGGTGCGGTCTCCTACCGCGGCGACCGGGTCCCCGCCGCCGAGGCCGCCCGCCTCGCCCACCGCCTCTCCCACCTCCTGCGCGCCTTCCCGGAGGTCCTCGACCTCCCCCTGGAACGGCTGCCGCTGGACGCCGGCGGCCGGTCGGCAGCGCCCGATCCGGCCACCACCGCGGCCCTTCCCGTCGCTCCTCAACGGCGGGTGCAGTACCGGGACTTCGTCGCCGTGCAGGAGGCCGAGAGCGGCAGTGCCGAGCGCGCCGCCGACCTGGCCCACTGGGAGCGGCACCTGGCCGGCGCTCCGGAGTACACGGAGTTCCCGGCCCCCGCCGCACCGGGCCCCAACGGCTCGGTGGTCGTCCCCCTCCCCGCCGGTCTGCCGGACCGGTTGCGTCCGTTGCAGCAGGCGCACGGTTTCACGCTGTACCAGGTGGCGGCGGGCGCGCTGGCGGCCCTGCTGCACCGCTGGACGGGCCGGGACGACGTGGTCTTCGCCGCCCCGCTGACCCACCGCGACCATCCCGACTTCGTCGAGCTGCTGGGGCCGTGCCTGAACATGGTGGTGCTCCGCTCCCGACTCGCGCCGCAGGCCACGCTGTTGGAGCTGCTGCATGCCGTCCGCGGTGAGGCCCTCACCGCCTACGAGCACCGCGGTGCCCCGTTCGAGGAGGTCGTGGAGCGGCTGAACCCCGCCCGGCGTCCCGGCCGTACCCCGTATGCGGATGTGACGCTCAGCCTGGAGACCGCCCCGGTCCGCCCGGCCCGGCTCGGCGGCAGCCCGCTGGTGCGGCTGCCGCTGGCCGACGACGGTGTGGGCTACCTCGGCAAGCTGGGGCTGACCGTGGTGGTGTCGCAGGCCGGCGACACGCTCGGGTGCCGTATCGCCTACCGGGGCGACCGCTACCGCCGCGCCGATGTCGAGCAACTGGCGTCCCTGTTCGGCCACTTGCTCACCGTGCTGCCCGACTGCCTGGACTCCCGCGTCGACGCGCTCGACCTCGTCGGCGGGGAGGCCGGTGAGGCGGCGGGCCCCGCGGGGAGATCCGGGAAGGGGGCGGCGGCAGGAGTCAGCGGCGGCGGGGACGTCGAGCGGCTGCGCCGCTGGGAGAGCGGCGGTTCCCCGGCGCCCGCCACCACCGTCCCGGCGCTGGTGGCCCACTGGGTCCGGCACACCCCGCACGCCCCGGCGGTCGAGACCGCCGCCGGTGCGCTCAGCTACCGGGAACTGCACGAGCGGGCCATCGCGCTGGCCGCCCTGCTGCGTCCGCAACTGCGGGCGGCCGAGCCGGTGGTGGCGCTGCTCTTCGAGCGCGGCGCGGAGCTGGTCGTGGCGATGCTGGCCACCTGGTACGCGGGCGCCGCGTTCTGCCCCGTCGAGCCCACCGCGCCGCCGGCCCGCATCGACGCGCTGCTGGCCGACCTGGACGCCTGCGCCGTCCTGACCACCGACGGCCACGAGGCCGCCGCCCGGCTCACCGCCGCCGGCCGCACCGTCCTGACCGTGCGGCCGGGCACCGCGGAGCCGTCCGCGGCCCCGGACCACCCGCAGGCGCCGGCCGCCGAACGCGGCGCGCCGCCCGCCCCGGCCCCGGACGCCCTGGCGTACGTCGTCCACACCTCCGGTACCACCGGCGAGCCGAAGGGCGTGGCCGTCCGGCATCGCGGGCTCGCCCAACTCGCCCTGTGGGGGCGGGAGTCGTTCGGGATCGGTCCCGGCGACCGGGTCGGGCAGCTGCTCGGCGTCGCCTTCGACGCCACCCAGTGGGACGTCTGGTCCGCCCTTGCCTCCGGCGCCTGCGTCGTGCCCTACGAGGGGCCGCTCGCGGTCACCACGCTCCCCGGGTGGCTGGACCGGCGGCGCGTCTCGGTCGCCTTGCTGGCCACTCCGCTCGCGGAGTCCGTCTGGGCCGCCGATGCGCCGCTGCCGCATCTGCGGTGGATGGTGGTCGGGGCCGCGGCGCTCACCCGCCGGCCCCCGCGCGGCACCACCTACCGGATCCGCAACGCCTACGGCCCCACGGAGTCCACGGTCATCGCGCTCACCCACGATCTGACCGCCGACGCCGAAGGCCCGCTCAACACGCTGGGCCGGCCCATCGCCGGTACCGACGTCCAAGTGCTCGACCCGGACGGCAACCGCTGCCCGGCCGGGATCGCCGGGGAGATCACGCTGAGCGGTGCGGGCACCGCGGCGGGCTACTGGCGCCGCCCGGACCTCACCCGGAGCAGCTTCGAGTCCGCCGCTCCCGAGGGCGCCGGCGGCACGCCGCGGATCCGCTACCGCACCGGCGACCGCGGCCGCTGGCTGACCGACGGCACCCTGGAATACCTGGGCCGCCTCGACCGCCAACTGAAGCTCCGCGGCTACCGGATCGAGCCGGGCGAGATCGAAACGGCGCTCCTTGCGCACCCGGAGGTGGCCGCCGCGGCCGTCCACGGCGATCCGCAGCGCTCCCCCGCCCTCGTCGCGTATCTGGTGCCGACGGGCGTGCACCGTCCCGGGCCCGCCGAACTGCGCGAGCGGCTCCGCATCCGCCTGCCGTCCCATATGGTCCCCGAGGCGTTCGTCTGGCTGCCCGAGCTGCCGCTGACCGCCGCCGGGAAGGTCGATCCGACGCGCCTGCCGGTGCCCGGCCGCGCCGACCTCCCCGTGGCCGCCGCCCGGACCGCCCCTTCCGACGCCACCGAGAAGCTGATCGCCCAGGCGTGGACCGAGGTCCTCGGCCGTACCGAGGTCGGGGTGCACGACAACTTCTTCGACCTGGGCGGTACGTCCCTCACCCTGGCCGCCCTGCACGCGCTCCTGGTGGAGCGCCTCGCCGCCGAGCTGCCCCTGGTGGCGCTCTTCGAACACCCCACGGTCGCCGCGATGGCCCGCTCGCTGGCCGCTCCGCCCGGGGCGCCCGCCGGATCGGCCGGGGCGCGGAACAGCGCCCTGCGCGAGCGCGCCGCGCGGGCCCGGCAGGCCGCCTCCCAGCGGGCCGCGGCCGCCCGTCGCGGCCCGAGGGACTGAGATGACGGCCGCCCGCCCGACCACCGGGACGCCGTCGACCCGCCGCGTGCTGCGCACCGTGCTGTCCGCCGAGGTCCTGTCGATGACGGGGTCCCAGCTCAGTGCGGTGGCCATGCCGTGGTTCGTGCTGGAGACCACCGGGTCCTCCGGCGCCATGGGCCGCGTGATGGCCGCGCAGATGATCGCGGTCGCCGTCTTCGGCGTCATGGGGGCCGCGTTGGCCGGCCGTCTGGGGCCCCGCCGGGTGATGCTCCTGTCCGACCTCACCCGCGGGCCCCTGGTGGCCCTCGTGCCGCTGCTGCACCACGCCGGGCTGCTGCCGCTGCCGGTGTTCATGGTGCTGCTGTTCGCGGTCGGCGCCTTCTACGCCCCGTACACCGCGAGCCAGCAGGCGCTGCTGCCGGCGTTGGTCGGCGACGACGAGGAGCAGCTCAGCCGGGCGAACGCCCTGCTCCAGGGCGCCACCCGGCTGACCGTCCTGCTGGGGCCGCCGACGGCCGGTGTGCTCATCGCCTGGCTCGGCGCGTCGACGGTGCTGGTGCTGGACGCCGCCAGTTACCTGCTGTCCGCGGCCCTGCTCCGCCACGGCCTGCCCCAGGCGCTCGCGCTTCCCGCCCCGACGGTCCGGCCCCGTATCCGGGACGCGTTCGGCGCCCTGCGCCGCGACCGGCTGCTCTCGCACTGGACGGTCGGGCAGATACTGGGCGAGACGACCTGGCAGGCCCTGTTCGCCATGCTGCCCGTGCTGGCCCTGCTCCACTACGGCGGCTCGTCCGCGCTCGCCGGGCTGCTGCTCGGGGCGTTCGGGGGCGGCGCGCTGCTCGGCACGCTGCTGGTCGGCCGCGCCCTGCGCCGGTTCTCCGCCACCCGGCTGACGCTCTACGGGCGGCTCGGGCAGGTCGCCGCCTTCGCCGTACTCCCGCTTCCGCTGGGCCCGTTGGGGCTGACCGCGCTGCTGGCGACGGCCGGTCTGCTCAACGGTCTGTCCAACGCGCCGATGGTCGCGGTCCGCACCACCCGTATCCCGGCGCCGCTGCGTTCGGCCACGCTCACGGTGATCGCCGCCGCCGGTCTCACCGGCGGCACCCTGGGTCTGCTCGGCGCCGGCACCGCGGCCGAATCCCTTCCCGTCCCCACCATCTTCACCGCCCTGGCGGTCCTCCAGGCCCTCGCCGGTGTCTTCTTCCTCCTCGGCGCGGCACAGGGCCGCCGTACCCCCTCGCCACCGACCACCACGTCCCAGCCCAAGGACCACACCCACCCTCCCGAGGAACGGACGCCATGACCACCACGGACGCCGAAGACCACGGCCGCACCGCGCCCCCCGGCACCTGCCCGCACCACCAGGTCGACACCCGCGCCCTCACCGCCGACTTCACCCAGGACCCCTACCCCACCCTCGACGCCCTCCGCGCCGAGGGGCCCGTCCACCACGTCCGTCTGCCCAGCGGCGCCGAACGCTGGCTGATCACCCGCTACGACGATGTGGTCGCCGCCCTCGCCGATCCCCGTCTGAGCAACGAACTGGCCCGTGGTCTCCAGCAGGCCCTGCCCCCCGAACCGCTGCCGCCCCGCTGGCAGGTCACCCTGCGCACCAGCCGGCTCCTGGGCCGCGCCATGGCCAATCTCGACCCGCCCGACCACGACCGGCTGCGCAAGCTGGTCGTCCGGGCCTTCAGCGCCAAACGCGTCGAGTCCCTGCGTCCCCGGATCCAGCAGGCCACCGACGCCCTCTTCGACGCCGTCGCCGACCGGCCCGAGTTCGACCTCATCACCGCGGTCGCCAACCGGCTCCCCATCACGATGATCTGCGAACTCCTCGGTGTGCCGGACTCCGACGCCGAGCTGTTCCGCACCGCGGCGAGCGTCCTGGGCGGGTTCCAGGCCGATGACGAGGCGGCGCTGCGCACCGTCGCCGCCCTGGACGCCTTCGACGCCTACGTCCGCAAGCTGATCGCCACACGCCGCACCGCACCCGGCACCGATCTGCTCAGCGAGCTGGTCACCGCCACCGCCGACGGCACGGCCCTCACCGACGACGAACTGGTCAGCATGGCGGGCCTGTTGCTCTTCGGCGGGTACGAACCCTCGGCCCAGCTCATCGGCAACGCACTGCTCGCCCTGCTCCAGCACCCCGACCAACTGGCCGCCCTGCGCGCCGACCCGGCCCTGCTCCCGGGCGCCGTCGAGGAGGCCATCCGCTACGACGGCCCGGTCAACCCGGGCCTGAGCCGCTATGCGCTGGAGGACGTCGAGATCGGCGGTACGACCATCCCCAAGGGCTCCTACGTGATCGTCGGTGTCGCGGCCGCCAACCGCGATCCCGCCCACTGGCCCGCTCCGGACCGCTTCGACGTCACCCGCGGCGCCTCCACCCGCCATCTCGGCTTCGGTCACGGTCTGCACTACTGCGTCGGCGCCCGACTGGCCGCCCTGGAGGTCGAGACCGTCCTGGCCACCGCCCTGCGCCGCTTCCCCCGGCTTCGCCTCGGCATCCCCGCCGACCGGCTCCGCCACCGCGACGGCTCCGTCCGCGGCGTCCACGAACTCCCCCTGCGCGTGGACTGACCCACCCCGCTCCCCGCCACACGGCACCGGCGGGCGGCCCGGCCACGGGCCCCCGTCGGCGACCGCCGGCACGCCCTGCACGGCGCTCCGCGGTCAGTGCGCCTGCCCACAGCCCGAGTTCGAGGCCGTGGTGTCGCGCGAGTCGGTCCGGTGGGGTTCCGATCGAGGTGCGGCGTCCGTCGACGGGGTCGCCGCGGCTTCTGAGGCCGGGGGGCTTCGGAGGCCGGGTGTGGCGTGGCGCGTTGTCCGCCGCGCCACGACGCGTCCACGAGCGGCCGGCCCCTCTACCGCGTCTCCATGTCCACGCGATCGCCGGCGTCGCCGCCGGGACTGTGCGCCGTCGAAACCCTTACCCGGAGTCACCCCACCCCGGCCGCCCACGCCACCGGATACCGGCCGCGGGCGCCCGGCCCCCACCGGGAGCCCGGACCGCCCACCCCCTCTACAGCGTGTAGGGTCCCATCTCATTGCCCTACACGCTGTAGGGGAAGTGCAGTGGGAGGTAAATCGGCATGGAGAGGACGGACCGGGCGATATCCCCCGGCGTCCCGCACGCGGAGGCCGGAGAGATCTGGCCGCGCGACGGCTACATAGGCGTCCACGGTCACTGCGTCGGCGCGGAGCGGGAGCCCTGCACGGTGGTCGTACGGGCCCGGGCCCCGCAGGAGGCCGAGCTGCGCTTCCCGGCGGAGGTCGGCGACGGCGGTTTCGCGGTGCGGATACCGCTGGGGGAGCTGGCGGCCGCGTGCACCGGGGCGGAGCAGACCTGGGACCTCTATGTCAGCGTGCCGGGCAGGGCGGCGGAGCTGCGGCTGGGCCGGCACCTGGACGACATCGTGGGCAAGAAGAAGATCTTCACGTACCCGGCCCAGTGTGCGGCGGGGTGGTGGATCGAGCCGTTCTACACGGTCAAGGACAACGTCTCGATCGGCTGCCGGCGCGCGGACCACGAGGGGCAGGACGGCCGATGAAGATCCGGTTCCTGCTGCTCAACGCGTTCACGGTCGGGGGGACCGTACGGACGGTGGTCAACCAGGCCAATGCGCTGGCCGAGGCCGGGCATGAGGTGGAGATCGCCAGCGTCTGGCGGCGGCGCGAGGAGCCGGCGTTCCCGATCGACCGCCGTATCCGGGTGCACACGCTCGTGGACGCGTCGCCCGCCGCGCCGGTGTGGCGCAAGCGGTTGGAGGCGCTGGCGATGCGCTCCGCCAGCCGGCTCGTGCCGCGGACCGAGGTGCGCTACAGCCGGTTCAACCGGCTGACCGACCGGCGCCTGGTGAAGTACCTGTCCACGCTGGAGGGCGGTGTCCTGATCACCACCCGCCCGGCGCTCAACCTCCTCTCCGCGCAGTACGCGCCGCGGAGCGTCGTCCGCGTGGGCCAGGAGCACCTGCACTACGAGCACCACAAGCCCGACCTGGCACGGGCGCTGCGGGCCGGATACCGGCAGCTGGACGCCCTGGCGGTGCTCACCGAGGCCGACGAGCAGAGCTACCGCTCCGTGCTCGACGGCAGCGGCGTGCGGATCGCCCGCATCCCCAACGCGCTCGCCGAGGCCCGCCCCCAACCGTCCGCGCTGGACCGGCCGTTGGTGGTCGCCGCCGGACGACTGGTGAAGGCCAAGGGCTTCGACCACCTGATCACCGCGTTCGACGACGTGGTGCGCGAGCACCCCGACTGGCAGTTGCGGATATTCGGCGCCGGTCCCGAGAAGGACCGGCTGCGCGACCTCATCCACGCCCGGCATCTGTACAACCACGTCTATCTGATGGGCCCGACCTCGCACCTGGACGAGGAGTTGGCCAAGGCGTCGATGTTCGTGCTCGCCTCGCGCCACGAGGGGTTCGGGATGGTGCTGGCCGAGGCCATGAGCCACGGCGTGCCGGCGGTCAGCTACGACTGCCCGCACGGGCCCCGGGAGATCATCACCGACGGCGACGACGGCCTGCTCGTCCCGCCCCAGGACCGCCCCGGCCTCACGGCGGCGATGAACCGGTTGATCGACGACCCGGACCTGCGCAACACGATGGGGGAACGCGCTCGCGCGTCGTCGGAGCGCTACGCCATGGAGTCGATACGGCCGCGCTGGGAGGCCCTGTTCGGCGAGCTCCTCGCCGCCAGGAGCGACCGGGAGGCCGCCGGTCCCCACGCCGCCTGACGGCCGCCCGATGTCCTGCTCACGACGATCCGTAAGGTGAAGCACATGGCAGACACATGCCCCCGTGGCAAAGGGGAGCGGCGCAGCGCGGGCGAGTTGGAGAGCGAGGTTCTCGCCGCGCTGTGGGCGAGCGATGGCCCGATGACACCGGCCCAGGTGCAGGCGGACATCGGCGGCCTGGCGTACAACACCGTGCACACCATCCTCAAGCGGCTGCTCGACAAGGGTCTGGTCGTCCGGGATGCCGCCGGGCGGCGCGGCGCGTACCGCCCGGCGAAGAACGCGGCGGAGCGGACGGCCGAGATCATGCACGAGGCCCTGGGCCGGGGCCCGGATCCGATCGCCGCGCTCCAGCAGTTCGTCACCAGGCTCAGCCCGCAGGAGGAGCGCGCGTTGCGCGACGTGCTCGGTGGGAGTGCGGGCCCTTGAGGATCGATGTGTATCTCTCGTTGCTGTTCGCGGTGGCGCCGGCCGCGGTCAGCCCGGTGGCCGGCCGTCGGCTGGCGCCTGCGTACGCGGCGCGGACGCTCGTCATCGCCGGGACGGTGGCCTCGGCGGCCTCGGTGTGGGCACTGGTCCTGCTGGGGGCCACCCTGCTCGACGACGTCCCGCCGATCGCGGCCGAAGCGCACTCGCGGGGCGCGTCCGTGCCGGGGCCCGTCCCGGTGACCATCGCGCTGCCGGCGGTCGCGGTCCTCGTCGCCGCGGTGTGGCGGGTGCAGCGGGTGCTGCGCACCCACGCCCGCACCCGGCGCACCCTGCGCCGGCTCAGCGCGGCGCACCCCACGGACAGCGAACTGGTCGTCGCGTCCTCCGGCACGCCGCAGGCGTTCGCGCTGCCGGGAAAGCCCGGCCGCATCCTGGTGACCTCGGCCATGCTCGCCGGTCTGGACGCCCGGGAGCGCCATGTCCTGCTCGCGCACGAGCGCACCCATCTGCGGCACCGCCACGACCGTCTCCGCCTGTGCGCCGACCTGTCCGCGGCCGCCAACCCGCTGCTGATCCCGCTGCGCGACACGGTCGCCTATCTCCTGGAGCGGTGGGCGGACGAGACCGCCGCCGAGGACGTGGCGAACCGCACCACCGCGGCCCGTGCCGTCGCCCGCGCCGCGCTGCTCTCCCACCGGAGCCGTGCCGCCTGCACTCCCCTGCGGTTCTCCCATCTCGCCGTGACGCGCCGCGTCGCCGCCCTCCAGGACGCGCCCCTGCCACCGGCCCGGCTCTGGGTGTGCGCCCTGCTCGCCCTCGCCGCGGCGCCCGCGCTCGGTGCCGTCGACGCCACCGGCGACTTCTTCCGCCTCCTGGGCGACTCCCTGCATCTGTGACCCCTCGTGGTCGGCCCCTCGTGGTCGGCCCCTCGTGGTCGGCCCCTCGTCACAAGGGCGAACGCACCCGTTGTGCGGTGAGTCGGGTTAGGCGGTCTCGGGCACGGCCGGCACCGGCTTCGAAGATCGCTTGACCTTCTCCCCGGGTGAAGGACGACGGTGTCCCCATCGATCGCCGCAGCGGGCGGTGAGCACTTGCGGGACAGGCCGGACGGCCTGCTCGGACTGGCATGAAGAGGGGGTTCGCATGACCGCGACCTGCATCGTTCTCGACATCGGTGGCGTGCTGGAGATCACGCCACCGACCGGATGGGTACAGCGGTGGGAAGCGCGGCTGGAGTTGCCGCCGGGCACCGTGAACGATCGGATGCGCGACGTGTGGCGGGCCGGAAGCGTCGGGAGCATCGGCGAGCGGGAGGTGCACGAGCAGGTGGCGGCCCGCCTGGGTCTCGACGCGTCCCAGGTCGAAGCCTTCATGGCCGATCTGTGGGCGGAGTACCTGGGGACGCCGAACGAGGAACTCATCGCCTGTCTCCGAGGGTTGCGGGGAAGGTGCCGGCTGGGCATTCTCTGCAACAGCTTCGTCGGTGCCCGGGAGCGGGAGACTTCGCGGTATCACTTCGACGAACTGGTGGAGCGGATCGTCTACTCCCACGAGATCGGCGTCGAGAAGCCCGACCCGCGTGCCTTCGCGGCCGCCTGCGCCGGCCTGGCGGTACGGCCGGCGGACTGCCTCTTCATCGACGACGTCGCCGTCAACGTCGAGGCCGCTCGGGCGGCGGGGATGCGGGCGCATCTGTTCCGGGACAACGCCCGGACGATCGCCCGCATCGCGGTTCATCTGGACGGCGGGCCCCTGACTCCGGGTCGCGTCGGGCTCGGATGACGCCGGCCTGGCCGGCCCTCGGCGCTCACCGGCCGGGCAAGGATGCGGGCCGGTCGGCCCGCATCGGCTTGCTCGGCCCGGCCGCGGCCGATGGCCGGATGAACGGCGCCGGGGCCGGTCTCGGTGGAGTGGTCAGCGCGGTGCCGTGCGTGTCGTGCGGTCCAGGATGCGGGTCGCCAGTTCTCCCGCCTGGACGCGGATCTCGCCGATGGCGGTGGTCTCCCACAGGTTCCCGCGCCGCAACGGGCCGAGCGTCCACACGGGCGTCGTGCTGCGGCCGGCCGTCCCGATCAGGCGGCCGTCGGGGGCGGTGTCGAAGCCGAGTCCGTGCGGTCCGGGTGCGGCAAGGCCCGAGCGGAGCAGGCTGCGGACGAGCGGGTCGGTCAGGCGCTCCACACGGCCCTCGGTTCCGGTGCAGTTGACGACGGCGCCGACGGTCAGCGCGCGGCCGTCGGACTGCCGGACCGTGATCTCGCGGCCGCCGCCCGTCCGTGCGCCGACGACTTCCGCTGGCCGTACGGTCAGCAGCCCCGCCCGCCGGGCGGCGGTGAGCGCCTGCGCGGTGGCCGGCGGCAGCCGGTGCCGGTGGACCTCCCATTCCCGCATCTCCGCGGCGAGGAAGCGCTGTTGGTCCGAGAAGGAGAGCTGTTGCCACAACCGGGGGATGTGCGGCCGGAGTTCGTCGATGGCGTGACGCCAGTCCCCGTACAGCCGTCGGGAGCGCGCCGCGCGGTAGCGGACGGCGCGCTTGAGTGCGGCGAGGTCGCACGGTTCGGTGGCGGGGATCCCGTATGCGGTCGGTCCCGGCGGTCCCCCTGGTCGCGCCGTTCCCGTCGGTGCCGTCGGTGCCGTGGCGGCGTGCGGCCTCGGCAGCATGCCGTGCCGGGAGACGGCGTGCACCGTGCGGTCGGGGTGGAGCAGCGTCCGGGCGATGTCGCACATGGTCAGGCCGGTGCCGACGAGCAGGACGTCGCGGTCGGTCGGTACCTCCGCGAGCGCCCCGGGGCACCAGGGGTCGGCCACGAAGCCGGGGGATTCCTCAAGTCCCGGCGGGAGCCAGGAGGTTGCGGGTTCGAGGTTGCCGAGTGCCAGGACCACCGCGTCGGCGTCGAGTGTCCCGCCGTCGCGCAGACGGAGCCGGACGCCGGCGGCTGCGGGCCCGTCGCCGGCCGCGGGGAGGTGGTCCAGCGCCACGACGCGGTCGTGCCGTCGTCGGATCGTCGCGTAGTCGCGGCCGGCCTCGGTCGACCGGTCCAGATCGTGGGCTAGGTAGGCGCCGAACAGACCGCGCGCCACATACGCTCCCGGATCGGCCGTGCGGCCCTCCCGGTCGGAGAGCCACCGCACGAAGTCGTCGGCGGTGTGCGGCAGGGCGCTCATCTGTCCGGCCGACACGTTCAGCAGGTGCCGCGGGTCGGGCGTGGAGTAGGCCAGACCGCGGCCCGTGCCCGGGGCGGGGTCGATGACCTCGATGACGGTCCTGCGCCTGCTGCGGGCCGCGGCGTCCGACAGCCGGGCGGCGGTCAGCGTGCCTGCCGCGCCCGCTCCGGCCACGACGACATGGAGGGATTCTGTGCTCATGGGATCACTTGGTGCCGTGAGGGGTGGGTGACTTGGTAGAGGGGGGTGCGGGGATCGCGGTGGGGCGCGTGAGGTGGGGCGGTTCGGGCGGCTGCGGCGGTGGGGGTGGTCAAGCGGATTGTCCGGGCTGGAGTGGGTGCGGTTGTCGCCGGCTCGGTCGTGGTGGTGGGGGGCGAACCGCTGTGGGGGGTGTCGGGGACCATCTCGCCTCCGTCTGTGGTGGCCGCGTCGGAGTCTGCGGACCCCAAAGTAGGACATGTCACCGACGGTTCGGTAGCACGCCCTCCGCTTTTCGGCCTCCACCCGTCCTGGGGCCCGCTCCGGCAGCCCGCGGCAGGCGGTGCGCCCGCCCCGGTCGGCAACGATCCGTCCCGTCCTCCTGCGCGCCGGCCTCAGAAGCCCAACCCGAAGTCCGACCCGGCGATCAGCGGCACGAAGAACGGCAGGAACGAGACAACCGCCCCGATCGCCGCGCCCGCGGCCCCGACCGGGCCGGCTCCAGGCCGGCCGGACTCCCTTGACGCACGCCCGACGTGTCCGGTGACGTGCCTGCTGTCTGCGGTCCGTCGAGCACCGGGCGCACGTGCACCTCGCGGGTAGGCGCGCAGGGCGATGGCACGAATCGTGGGGTGGCTGTCGTTGACGCCGGGGCGTGGGGGTCAGCAGGCTGAGGACGTGCACCAACGCCGCATCGTCTTCGTGGTCTTCAACGGTTTCCAGGCACGGCGATCCATACGGATCCCGGAGCCCGGCACGGCATCGCCGATCTGGCCGCCCGCGCGGGCCTGAGTCCCCGCCATGTGCAGCGCCGGTTCACCACCGAAATCGGCACACCGCCGGCGGCGTACGTGGAGCGGGTGCGCGTCGAGGCGGCCCGTCGGGCGCTGGTCGACGGCGAGGACTCGGTCGAGGCCATCGCGCCTCGCTGCGGCTTCGGCACCGCGGAGACGCTGCGGCGTTCGGCCGTGCGCATACCTCAGCCGCCGAGCAGCAGGCGCTCCAGCGCTGCCCGGGCCCGGGCGTCGGACGCGGCGCGGGCGGTGACGGCCTCGGCCAGCTCGCGCACCCACTCGTCCAACGCCACCGGGCGCCGGGAGAGGACCACGCCCCGCACCTCCTTGCAGATCTCACCGCTCGGGCGGCCGCCGGAGAGGTCGAGCACCAGTCGCTGTTCGCCGAGGGAGACGTCCAGCCGGGCCACCTTGCCCTCCCGGCCGGCCAGTCGATCGGCCATGCCGCGCTTGCGCTCGATCGCCACCGATCCGGGCGGCAGTGCGTCCGCCAGCGTCCCCGTGAGCACCTGGGCGTAGACCTCCAGATCGGCGGCGTCCCGGCACAGGGCGGCGGCGAGCAGTTCGACCGAGGCGGGGTCGCCGCCGGGCTCGGACGGCATGGGGGCGGGGGAGGACATCGGCGGCGGCCTTTCGTTGCGGACTGGGGGCGGAGAGGCGGGTGCGTCAGCCGTCCAGGCCCAGCACCATGGTCGGACGTTCGATGACATGGTCGTCGCGCAGCGGCCGCACGGCCGTGCCGATGGCGAAGAACTCCGTGGTGTGCCCGCCCCAGCGGTGGTTGTGCGAGTTGAGCTGGACGCCGACGATGCCCTCCGCGTGCAGTTCCTCCGCCTCCCGCTGCATCCGCTCCATCGCCAACTCCCGGGCGTCGTAGAGGGCTTGGGTGAACGGTTCGATCTCCACGTTCTTGCCGATGTTGGAGAACATCGCCCCCATCTTCTGATGGGCGATGTGGTAGACGCAGGTGCCCATCACCATGCCCAGCGGGGCGTATCCGGCGCGGACCAGGGTCCAGAAGTCCTGTCCGCTCAGATCGGAGGTGAACGGCTGTCCCTTGGCGTTGCGCCAGCTGCCGTTGCCGCCCGGCGCGGGCTCGTCGGCCTTGACCGCGGTGCCGATCGCGATGAACTCGGCGATGTCGTTGCCGAACTCCCGTGCCTCGACCGAGAGCCGTACGCCCACGATGCCGTCGGCGCCGAGCTGCGCCGCCTCGGCCTCCATCCGCGTCATGGCCAACTCCCGTGCGTGGTACATGGCCTGGCTCAGCGTGGTCAGCTCCTGGTTCTTGCCCCAGCGGCCCAGTTGGATGCCCACGTGGTAGATGGAGCTGCCCAGGACGAGGCCGAGCGGCCGGAACCCCGCCTCGCGCACCAGCAGGAACTCGTTGACCGTCAGGTCACTGGTGAAGAGCGAGCCCGGCCTGCCCGGCTGGAGTTCGGCCAGCCGCCGCATCGCGTCGGCCGGTACGCCCTGGGCTGTCGGGTCGGTGGCGGTCATGAGCGGTTCCCCTCGTGAAAGTGCGCGGTGGTGATGGAGGTGCGGTGATGAGCCGAGTGCGGTGGTACGTCAGGCAGGACGCGGACGGCGCCGCTTCGGATCCAGCGGCATCACGGTCAGCGTGCGCGGTGGCGCCTGGCGCGTGGTGAACGCGGCCACCGCGGTGCCGATCAGGGTGGCCTCGGCGACGTGGTCCTTCTGGTCGGAGTCGTTGTTGCGTCGGCGTGCCCGGAAGCACGCCTCCTCCCACACCCGGAGCCGGTTGTCGCCCAGCACCACGCCGTCCGCTCCGGTGTGCCAGGCCTGTTCGCCGATCTGCCGGCGTGCGTCATGGCGTGTCAGGGCGACCAACTGGCTCCAGCCGGTGACCTCCTGGTTGCCGGCCGCGAACCAGTTCTGCCGCCGGGTCGTCCAGTCGTCGTGCCGGGTGCCGATGGCGAGTCCCACCAGGAGCTCGACCGGCACCCATCCCGCGGCGATCAGTTTGGCGAACCCCTGGCCGTCCAGATGTGTGGTGAAGGGACGCCTCGGCCGCACCTGCCCCTGTGCCCGCACGGCGGTGCCGATCACCTGGAACTCGAAGCAGTGGGGAGCGGCGGGGAAGGGCGCCATCGTGAGGTCGGCGGCCACCACACCGTCACCGCCCAGTGCCGTGCACTCCGCGATCATTCGCCCGAGCGCGGCATGCCGTGCCGACAGCAGCACGTCGACCAGCGCTTTGGAGGCGGCGCCCTGCCCTGAGACGGCTACCCCCGCGGGCGCCGAACGGCGGCTGGACCAGCCGGCGTTCTGGTAGCCGCAGTCGTAGTAGCTCCAGCCGGCTGCCCTGCCCGCCACGCGATACACCGCCGTGCCCAGCACCTGTCCGACCGGTTCGAAGCCCACCGACCTGATCGCGGCGAACTCCCCCGTCGACAGCGCCGAGGACCACGTTCCCCTCTGCCGCGCCTCGGCCGTGCGCGCCGCCGCCACCGGCGGCAGCCCACCGTCGGCGAACCACTCCCCGCCCATGGACACCCCCTCCATGCTCCAAGTCCCCCGGGACGAGCCCTGCAAGAGCGAGTCTAGGGCCCGGGTCTGACATCACCGGATGCGGGGAGCGAAAGAACACGGGGCGGAGAGCGGCAGCGGATCGTCTCCCGGCCCACCCCGACCGTTCCGGTCAACGGCGGCCCGGTGAGAGCGACTTACCGGAAATCCGCTCCGCTCGATGGCTCGGATCTGGTGCGCCGGAAACAGTTGGACGCGCTTGGTTCGCACGCCGCGAGGCGGCCAAGGAAACGTCTCCGGCAGGCGAAGCCAGCGATACAAAACGCACCGTCGATTGCCAGAAGGCCCTCCTACTGTTCGAGTGTTTCGCCCGCGATGTGACGTCACCTTCGAACGGTGGGCACATTCCCCGCCACGTGAGCAATTCAGGCGAACGGTCGAGCGATGGAGAAGCGTTTCGAACGGACGCGTTCGCGCTTTCGCCGACAGGGAACGGAGCCCGGGAGGGGAGGCTGGGGCCACGGCGAACGGCGCGCGGCGTCCACACAGAAGGGCGGCCTCCAACTCCCAGCCGTGGCACGGGTTTACGCCCATGCCGTACGGGTCGGGAATTGAAGGCCGCTTTCCACTTCCCTCCCCGTGCCGCTCATCGGGGAGGAGTGGTGTCGTGCACTTCCCGGCCATGCTCCGGACGTCTACTCGTCTCGCTCACCCCGTGCTGTCGCGCGGTGATACGAAGACGCCGTCCGGCGCAGGGCCGGGAACGACCACGGTCCGCCGGTCAGCCGAAGCCCACCGACCGGACTACTTGGCCTTCTTGAAGCCCATGGTCGTGGCGTCCTTCTTGGTGTGGATGGTTCCGTCGGTGTCCTTGTTGAAGTGACCGACCTTGGCAGCGGTGGGCGGCATGTAGCGCTCGGGAAGCTGCTCGTTCTTGCGCATGTCCTTCTCCTATCCATCTGGCTGGAAGCTGAAGTGGCGCCGATTTCATGTAACAGGCTGCGATCCGAGGTGTCCACATCGGTCCGCTCAACACCGTTGAATTCAAGCTGGTTTGAGACGGACAGTAAGGATCACCGGTGAACTCAGGCGTTCATTCGTGCGAGTGAATAATGCGACAGACAATACAGTGCAGCATTGGTCTGGCGGCCGGTGCGGGCTTGGCGTGCATGTGTGTGCGTGCTAAGGCCGGGGGGCCTTTATTTGCGCACGCCACCGCCGAGACGCCTCACCTGACGGGAATCAGGGGAACTTCCGTCCCACGCGACGGACTTGCGCGGATTCGCACTGCCGCACACACGGTTGTGGCGTGATATCAACTATGACCCGTTGCGCGATCCCACCCTGTGATGGACGGTTCTGCGGCGGCCGTGCGGGTGGCGCGGGTATCGCCCTGATATCTGGTGGTGAGGCAGTGCAATCGCTGAACGGCAACAACCTCGTGGTCTTTCCGGACTCCCCCGGAGGCGCCTGGGCCCACCATCAAATCGGGGCCCCGGCACCGCAGTTGGTGTCCCATGCGTCCGGACGGCCGTGGCTGGCCGGCTCCTGGGACCCGGCGGATCTGGTGGTGGCCGACGCGGGCCCGGTGCGGGTGGCGGTGTTCGGCACGGTCTCCCTCACGCCGGAGTGCCTGTCCGCGCTGTTCTCCCCGGCACGCGACCTGGTGGACCTGGACCGGCTGGTCCGCCGGCTCCCCGGCAGCGCGCATGTGGTGGCATCGGCCCGGGGCCAGGTGCGGTTCCAGGGCACCGTCACCGGAACCCGCTGCGTCTTCACCGCCTGCCTCAACGACGTGACGATCGCCGCCGACCGGGCCGACGTCCTGGCCGGGCTCATCGCTGCGGAGCCGGACGAGGAGCTCCTCGCCGCGAATGTGACGTCCGGCATGTTCTTCGCGCCGTTGAGCGAGCGCAGTTGGTGGCGCGGCGTACGGCAGGTGGCCGCGGACTCCTATGCGCTGCTGCCCGCCAACGGCACGGCGCGTACGGTGCGTTGGTGGCAGCCGCCGGAGCCGGCCCTCTCCCTGGCGCAGGGGGCGGGCCAGGTGCGCGAGCGGTTGCGGGAGGCGGTGGCCCTGCGGCAGCCCCGGCAGGGCCGGCTGTCGGCGGACCTGTCCGGCGGCATGGACTCCACGGCACTGTGCTTCCTGGCCGCCGAGCACCACCCCGACCTGCTGACCTTCCGGTGGACCGGCGGCAGCGCGATCAACGACGACCCGTTGTACGCGGAGCAGGCCGCGCGTGCGCTGGAGCGCGCCGAGCATCTGACCGTGCCGGAGAGCAGCGCTCCGCCGGTGTTCTCCCCGCCGTACTGGGCCTCGGACACCGAAGCGCCGCGGGCCACCACCCGGGGGATGAACGCGATCCGTACGGGCATCCGGCTGCTGGTCGAACACGGTGCCACCTGGCATCTGGCCGGGCACGGGGCCGATGAGCTGTTCACCGGCAGCGCCGCCTATCTGCACACGCTCCTGCGCCGCCGGCCGGTGACCGCGCTGCGGGAGCTGCGGGCCCACCGGGCGCTGTCCCGCTGGCCGTTGGGGGCCAGCCTGTCCGAGCTGTTGCGCGGTGAGGACCTCGGTACGTGGTGGCGACGGTGCGGCGACGACCTTGTCCGTCCCGCGCCGTCCGGACCGGTCCCCGCCCTGGGGTGGGGGGCGCGGCTGCCCGCCACGCCGTGGGCCACCGCGGACGCGGTGCGGACCACGCGGCGGCTCTTCCACGACGTGGCGGACGGCGCCGCCCCCCTGGCGCCGGACCGCGGGCAGCACGAGGCCCTCACCGGGCTGCGCAGCGCGGGGCCCGTGCTGCGGTTGCTCCTTCGTGAGTACGCGGTCGAGGGGCTGCGCCTGGAGCTGCCCTACCTGGACGACCGTGTGGTGGAGGCGGCGCTGTCGATCGTCCCCCACGAGCGCTACACGCCCTGGCGGTACAAGCCGGTGCTGGCCTCGGCGATGCGCGGTCTGGTGCCCGATGTGATCCTCGACCGGTCCACCAAGGGTGACTGCGAGGAGTCCGTCGACCGTGCCCTGCAGCAGCACGTTCCCGATCTGCTGGAGCTGTTCGGCGACTCGCTGCTGGCGCGTCGTGGCCTGATCGACGCGGCGAAGCTGCGGACCACCCTGCTCACGCCGCCGCGCAGTACGGACGTCTGGTCCGCGCAGCTGGAATCGACGCTCGGCGCCGAGCTGTGGTTGCGGGAGATCGAGGCCCGCCCCCTCGGCACGTCGTCGGCCACCGCCGGCCGCGCCCGCGGCGGCGCCCCCCAACGACAGCCTGTGCCCGACTCCGAGGAGACCCTGTGACCAGTCCCCCGTGCGCGCTGCCGCCGCGTGTCCGACTGCCCCTGCACCGGCGGGTGCTGCCGCTGACCGCCGTGGCGGTTGCCCGGCCGCTGGCCGCGTTGCCGCCCCGCTATCTGCGCGTCGGACTCCAGGTGTTGCGCGTCGGCGCCCGTCCGAGCAGCGCCGAGCAGGCTTCCGCGGCCCGTACCGCGGTCGTCGCGGTCAGTCTGCGCTGTGCGGTCCACAACTGCCTGCAACGCTCGATCGCCGCGGCGCTGTTGTGCCGCTTCAAGGGGACATGGCCCACCTGGCAGGCCGGTGTGCGCACCACGCCGTTCGGGGCCCATGCCTGGATCGAGGCCGACGGGCAGGTGATCGACGAACCGTATCCCGACGGCTACTACCGGCCGCTGCTCACCGTCGCCCCCACGCCGCCCAAGCAAGTGCCCTAGCCGGCCCGTCGTCCACACCACCCCCGGAGGACCACATGAAGCTCCAGTTGACCCCCCACACGCTCGCCACCGACACCGACGACGGTGCCGTGCTGCTGAGCCAGCGCACCGGGCATTACTGGCAGCTCAACCCGACCGGCGCCTACGCGCTGCACCGTCTGCTGGACGGCGGTACCACGGATCAGGTGGCCGAGGAGTTCGCGGCCGAGTTCGGCATCGCACCGGACCAGGCACGCGAGGACCTCGCGGCGATGACCGAACAGCTCCGGTCGTCCGGACTGGTGGAGGCGTGCTGAGAGCCGTCACGACGGAGGAGGAGCGGCGCACGCGATGTTGCGACAGCTGTGGACGTTGACCCGGGGGCAGCGCCGTTCCTTGAGCGCCGCCCTGCTGCTGACCTTGATCGCGGCCGCGGTCGGCGTCGCGCAGCCGCTGGCCGCCAAGGGGGTGGTCGACGCCCTCACCGCACACCGGTCGCTCCTCCTCCCCGTGGCGGCCCTGGTACTGCTGCTGCTGGCGCAGGCACTCGTCGGCGCCTTCGCCGCCTTCCTGTTGGAGCGGGCCGGCGAGCGGTTCGTGCTGGAGATGCGCACCGGACTGTTCTCGCGCCTGCTGCGGATCCGGATGCAGGCCTTCGACCGCCTGCGCGTGGGTGACTTGATGGCGCGCGCCTCGACGGACGTGGCCGTGCTGCGGGAGGCGCTGACGCACCTCTCCGTGCAGATCGCCACCAATCTGTGCATCGCGCTGGGCAGCGTCGGTGCGATGTTCGTGATCGACCCGGTGCTGATGCTGCTCATCCTGGGCGTGCTGCTCATCGGCAGCAGCGTCATCAAGGTGCTGTCGACGCGGATCGGCCGGGTGTCGCTGGAGCTCCAGACCGCCGTCGGAGCCATCTCGGCAGGACTGGAACGCGCACTGTCGGGCCTGCGCACCGTCCGCGCCAACCGCGCCGAACGGCGCGAGCTCGCCCAGCTCAGCACGCTGGCCCAGGACGCCTACGACGCCGCCGTGCGCAGTGCCCGGCTCACCGCGACGGTCGCCCCCGTGGTCCAGATGGCGATCAACGCCGCCTTCGTCCTGGTCCTGCTGGTCGGCGCGGCCCGCGTGGACCAAGGGGCGCTCTCGCTCGGCGCCCTGGTGGCGATCCTGCTCTATGCCAGCCAACTCGGGGGCCCGCTCGCCGAGTTGATCGAGGGCATCGCCTCGGTGAGCCGCGCCAAGGGCGCCACCGCACGCATCCGGGAGGTCTCCGCACTCCCCGTCGAAGAGGACACCGCGCAAGGGCGCACCGCGGAGGAGTCGACCGTCGAACGGTGCCCCACCGCCGCGGCACGTCATGGCGGACAGCGCCGGCAGCCCTCCGGCCGCGGCCCCGCGGCGCCGTCGTTGGAGATCCGTGACCTGCGGTTCGGGTACGGTTCCGACGCCCCCGTACTCCGCGGGCTGTCGCTGACCGTGCCGCCCCACGCACTCGTCGCCCTGGTCGGCCCGTCCGGGGCCGGCAAGTCCACCACCTTCGCGCTGATCAACCGGTTCTACGAGCCGTGGAGCGGCAGCATCCGCCTCGACGGGCGCTCCGCCGCCGACCTCGGCCTCGACGCGTGGCGTTCGCACATCGGCTGGGTCGAGCAGGACTGCCCGATGTTGCACGGCACCCTGCGGGAGAACCTCTGCTACGCCGCCCCGGACGCCGACGACGACAGCCTGTGGCGGGCCCTGGGCCTGGTCAACCTCGCCGAGAAGGTCCGCCGGCTGCCGGCGGGCCTGGACACCGAGATCGGCGAGCGGGGCGCGCGCCTGTCGAGCGGTGAACGGCAACGGCTCGCCATCGCCCGCGCGATCCTGGCCCGCCCCCGGCTGCTGCTGATGGACGAACCCACCGCCCACCTCGATCCCGCCAACGAGGCCGCCCTGACGGTCGCCATGCACAACCTGCGCAAGGAGTGCGCGCTGCTGGTCATCGCCCACCGGATGTCCACCATCGAGGCGGCGGACTCCGTCGTCCTGCTCGACAACGGCACGGCGCACGCCACCGGGACGTATGCCGAACTCCTTCGCCACCACTCCGGATTCCGGCAGCATGTGCTGTCCCGGCCGCCCGCGTCCCCGCCGCTGAGCCAGGACCCGGTGGTTGTCACCGACCCCTCGTGAGGGACCCGGGTCTGCGCGCGCCCTCGCTCAGCGGCCCGTGACGACTGCACTCGCGGATGGTCAGCGCAGCTCCTTGATGCGGATCTGGTTGCCGGCCGGATCGCGGAAGGCGCAGTCGCGCACGCCGTAGGGCTGCTCGATCGGCTCTTGGATGACCTCGGCGTCGCCGGCCTGAATCCGCTCGAAGGTGCCGTCGAGGTCCCTGGTGGCCAGGAGGATCCAGCCGTAGGTGCCCTTGGCCATCATCTCGGTGATCGTGCGGCGCTCGTCGTCGGTGACACCGGGGTCGGCGACCGGCGGCGCGAGGAGGAGGGAGGTGTCGGGCTGGTCGGCGGGGCCGACGGTGATCCAGCGCATCCGGCCCTGTCCGACGTCGCTGCGGACCTCGAAGCCGAGGATGTCGCGGTAGAAGGCCAGGGAGGCGTCCGGGTCGTCGTGCGGGAGGACGCTGGTGTTGATCGTGATGTCCATGCCGGTCACGCTAACCGGGCTCGGTGGCCGGTGCTTCTCGATTCCTGATCGGTCGGGTCACCTGTTTCGCCACGCACGGCGGCATTCCCTCGGTGGAGCGCGCCGCCTCGCGCCGGTAGGTGCTGGGCGGCACACCGACCAGTTCGGTGAAGCGGGTGCTGAAGGTGCCCAGCGAGGCGCAGCCGACCTCGAAGCAGACCTCGGTGACGCTGAGATCGCCGCGGCGCAGCAGTGCCATCGCGCGCTCGATGCGCCGGGTCATGAGGTAGGCGTACGGTGACTCACCGTAGGCGAGGCGGAACTGGCGGCTGAGGTGCCCGGCCGACATGTTCACGCCGCGGGCGAGCGCCTCGACGTTCAGCGGCCGTGCGTACTCCCGGTCGATCCGGTCACGGACGCGGCGCAGCCGCGCGAGGTCCCGCAGGTGTTCCTCTGCGGTGGGTCTGCTGGTCACCTTCGCGAGGGTGCCATGCCGCGCGGGCGTTTGCCCAACGCCGCAGGCGTCTCCCCCGCCGATTGCCTGGGACCCGGCGAACGCGCCGCCTGGCCGTACCTCCCGAGGCGGCTGCCGGCCTCCTGCTCCTTGCGGTTCCCAGCGGGTTTAGGTGTTACTCAGCCAAGGAATCAGTTACTCATGCGAGTAAGAGATGGGCTGAACCAGCCAGACACCCCGGCCACCGGCGCCTCCTCCCCCGGCACGACCCCCGCCGACACCCCCGAGCGGTCGCTCGCCGCGAACGCGCGCCGGGCGCAGATCGTGGAGGCGGCCATCGAGACGCTGGCCGAGAGCGGCTACGGGCAGACGACGTTCGCGCGGATCAGAGAGCGGGCGGGAATCTCCAGCACCCGGTTGATCTCCTACCACTTCGGCACCAAGGGGGAGTTGATGGACGCCGTGCTGGAAGAGGTCGGGTTGCGCGCGCACCAGGCGATCTCACGACGCGTCGCGGACGAGACCTCGGCGGCCGGGGCGCTTGCGGCCCGGATCGAGGCGCAGGTGGAGTGGGTCGCCCACAACCCCTCCGCAGTGCGGGCGATGTACGAGGTCTGCATGAACGAGCGGGACGCCGAGGGCGCGTTGCGCTACGGCGTTCAGGCCACGGCGCGGGCCAACGTCGATGCGCTGGAGCCGATCTTGCGTGCGGGGCAGGAGAGCGGTGAGTTCCGCCAGTTCGACACGGGTCTGATGGCGCTCACCCTGAAGTCCGCGATCGATGCGGCGATCGTCCGCATGGCGCGCCCACCGCGCCTGACCCCGGCGCAGTGCGTCCGCGAACTGACCACCCTGGCCCGGCTCGCCACCAGGCGGGAGTCATGACCGCCGACGCGGGTCGCCCCGGCAACCGCCGCCTGCTGTTCCGACTGGTGTGGGACGTGGCCGCGCCCATCGTCCTGTTCTATGTGCTGCGCGGACTGGGGGTGAGTACGTTCGCCGCGTTGCTGGCCGGTGCGGTGCTGCCTGTGGTGACCACCGGGGTGTACTGGCTGCGGGACCGCCGGTTGGAGCCGATGGCGGCGTTCATGGCGGGGGTGATGCTGCTGGGAATGCTGGTGTCGCTGATCAGTGGGGGCACCCGGTTCATGCTGGCCAGGGACGGTTGGGTGACGGCCGCGGCCGGTCTGTGCTTCCTGGGGTCGGTGTGGGCGCGGCGGCCGCTGGCCTATCTGGGGGCGCGGCCGTTGCTGGAGGGGCGGTTCCGTTCGGACGGGACGCCGTGGGAGACGCTGTGGGCGAGCGAACCGGCCTTCCGGCGCATCTGGCGGATCTCCACCGCGATCTGGGGCGTCGCACTGCTCGCCGACGCCGTGGCGCGGGTCGCGATGTCGTACACGCTGCCAGTCACCGTCGTCCCCGGGCTGGGCGGTCTGCTGTGGCCCGTCACGATGGTGCTGTTGCAGCTGGTGAACGGCGTCTACTACCGGCTGGCGGGGCTGTGGCGGCTGACGGCCGGGGAGGGCCGGCAAGAGGGGGTGGCGGCCCCGGCGGCTCAGGGGTGAGGTGCGGGGACCGGCTGCCGGGCCTCTCCCCCGTCACGGTCAAGAGCCGCGGATCGCCCCAACGACCGGGCTCGTTGGGCACTTTGCCGGGATGGATCGGCTTCCGCGATATGTGCGGCGGCCCCTGCGCCCCAGGCAACGGAGCCGCCGCGCGACTCCGCATCCCTCAGTGGTCAAACCTGGAAGTCCTTCGGGGGGTGACATCGGAGTCTGCTACGCGTTGGCCCAGACGCCTCGCGTGCGCAAGCCCGCCCGGCAGTGACGCCACGACGAAGTCGGCACCTGTCACCTGGAGTCGGCCTTGGTCTGCCCCGGATGGAGCAGACCGAGGATGGGTGCCCAGGCTGCTTCGCCGAGCAGGGCGTCGCTGCGGGCCGTCCCTCCGTAGGCAAAGGTCTTCGAGGGTGCGGCGGGGCCTTCGCCCGGGAAGCGCGGCCGGTGTCCGGCGTCGTCGCGGGTCACCAGGTGGACCGGGGCGCCGGCGGCGCGGCGGCGCGCGGCCAGCTGCTCGGCATACTGCAGGGAAGGCCACATCGCGTCGTCGCCGCCGGCGACGAGCAGGATGTCGGCGGACGCCTTCTCCACCGGGATCGCGGCGGCGTCCAGACGCCGGGCGTAGGTCCGCTCGCTGAGTTCGTACCAGCCGCGGATCGCCACCGGGCCGTCGCCTTGCCCCACGGGCTGCCAGGAGTCGCCGGCCACCGGGACGAAGGGCAGCGGCTGCCCCTGCCAGGTCCAGGAGGACCTCCAGGGCCGGTCCCGCCCGTCGAGCCCCGGCCCCACGTTGCACCAGACCAACGACGTCGGAGAGAGGGCCACCACCGCGTTGACGCGCGGCTCGTGGACCGCGGTGAGCAGCGCGGCCTCGGCGCCCTTGGACCAGCCGAGGATGCCGACGCGCTCCGTTCCACGGGATCGCAGCAGGTCGACGGCCGCGACGAAGGTCTCCAGCGGCACCTCGCAGATGCCCGCCGGCTGCCCCGGTCCGCCGAACCAGCGGATGGCCAGGGCGAGGAGACCGTGCTCGGCGAGCAGCCTCGCTCGTCGGCGGTCCACCCGGCCGCTCGACCCGGCCAGTACGACGACACCCGTGCCGTTGCCCGCGGTCGGCTCCATCAGGACCGCTTCCCAGGGGGTCGTCAGCTCGTGTTCGACGACGCTCACGGTGTCTCCTCTCTCGGCAGGGAGTTCACGTGAAGTGAGGCTATCGGCACCCCGACGGCCCCGGGCCTACGGCCACAAGTCCGGGTACCGGCGGTGTCTGCGGGCACGGGTGGTGCCGCACGCGGCACGTGCCGCTCCAACGCGGGCATCGCCCGGGAGACCGGCCTTCATGGCTGGACGACCAGGTCGCGCTGATACCACGTGCCTGGCCTACCGCCGAGGTGGGCTGGTTCGGCGGAGCCGACGGGGACGAACCCGGCTTTGGTCAGCACCTTCTGGGAGGCCACGTTCTGGCGGACCGTGGCCGCTCGCAGTGTGCCCAGCCCGTATTGGGCCGCCGCCAGTCGGCACAGTTCCCGGACGGCCGCGGTCGCCACGCCGCGGCCGGTGAGGTGCTGCGCGACCCGGTAGCCGAGTTCCGCGGTGTGGTCCTCGATGTCGACCAGGTTGAACCGGCCGAGGACCGAGCCGTCCTCGGCGACGAGCACGTGGAAGGCGCAGATGCCGGCCTCCTGCTCGGCCAGCAAGGCGTTGTACCTGTCGGTGAACTGGGCGAAGAAGTCGTCGCCGCGGTCGGGGACCGCGGCAGCGAAGTAGGCGCGGTTCGCCAGCTCGAAGGCCAGGACCGCCGGGGCATGGCCAGCGTGCAGCCGCTTCAGCTCGGGCATCGCCCGACCTTACCCAGACGGTGCGCCAAGGCAACCTGGTTTCCGCCGGCGGCAGATGGCCCCAAGGCCAGGGCGCATGAAGAGCTTCGGCTGAAGTATCGGCCGCCCGGGCCGGCCGAAGGACGCGATGCGCTGGTGGCGCTCAGCCGAGTGCGAGCCGGGCATATACGTACGCCAAACCGAGGCGGGTCACCTCTCCGAAACCCGGGACAAACACCGCCCGTCTCCGATATGAATCGGACTTTAACTGCCCTCCTTTTTGCAACAATTGACGCATGACCAATTCCCAGGAAGTGCTTTGCACAACGCTTCCCTTCTCTTCACCCAACCGGGCTTCAGCGCACCTCGGGGCTGTGTCTTACTGGGGACGCTACGCGCGTTGCGCGCTCCCCCTACGTCAGGAGAGTTCCGGTGAGCCCCACCCGCCGTCTCATACCCGTCCTGAGTGCAGGCGTCCTGGCCGCGGTAGGTGCCCTGGTGCCCGCCACCGCCCACGCCACGAGCCCCTTCTCCCTGGTGATCCTGCCGGATCAGAAAGAGGGCGCGATCTACGACTTCGTCAACTCGGCGAAGCAGTCGATCGACGTGACGATCTACGAACTGCGCGACACCACCCTCGTCCACGACCTGGTGAAGAAGGAAAAGGCGGGCGTGAAGGTCCGCGTGGTGTTCGACTCCCAGCACTCCGCCATCGACGGCGCGGCCTACAAGGCGCTGTCCGCGGCCGGCGCCGGGGTGACGTACTCGTCCTCGGCCTACGTCTACACACACCAGAAGACCATCACCGTCGACGGTGCCAAGTCCTACATCAGCACCGGGAACTTCGACACGAAGTACTACGCGACGTCGCGTGACTACGGCGTCTTCGACTCCGACAAGGGCGATGTCGCCGCCATCGAGAAGGTCTTCGAGGCCGACTTCAAGAAGGCTTCGGTCACTCCCTCCGACGGCACCGACCTGGTCTGGTCGCCCACGGATTCGCAAAGCCGGCTGCTGGCCCTGATCAAGGGGGCGAAGCACTCCCTCGACGTCCAGCAGGAGGAGTTCGGCGACACCACGTTGGTGAATGCAATCGTCGCGGATGCCAAGCGCGGCGTCACCGTTCGCGTCGTCGCGGAAAACCAGTCCTCGAAGTACAGCAAGCAGCTCAAGAAAGTCACCGCAGCGGGCGGCAAGGTGACGACCTACACGAGCTCGACGGGCTACTACATCCACACCAAAGCAATCGTCGTCGACCACGGCACCTCCTCCGCGAAGGTGTTCGCCGGCTCGGAGAACTTCTCCAACAACTCGCTCAACCACAACCGCGAACTCGGCCTCATCGTCAGCGACTCCGCCGTCGTCGGCGGCATCGAAAAAGCCTTCACCGCCGACTTCGAGAAGAGCTCGGGCGCTGCCTGACGCCGCCCCGCCCGTTCCGTCGCCGGCCGCTCGGAACGGGTTGGCGGTGACGGCTCGCCGGCGGCCCGGAGCCACCTGCCTGCGGTGGCTCCGGGCCGCTTCGCGGCTACCGGAAAAGGCTTCGCCGTCGCGGCGGGAGAGCGCGCACATTTCGAGTGACATGCCAGGACGTACTCCTGCGCGCGATTACCGAGGAGATGACGAGGCCAGGCGGCGATCACTCGGCGGGAGCCGTGACGTGTCACCCCCTCGACAGCGGTGCGTGCGGTCGTGGTTTCCTTCGCAGTGCGGAGACCAGGAATCCCTGGTGACACGGCAGCAGTCACCGGCGAGAGACGGGAGAGAGCAGAGATGAGAGCGGAGGATTGCGGATGTACGCGTCAGTGCGCCACGGGTTCGTCCATGTCCTGGGGAGGGCCGTCGTCGGGGCGGTCCTCCTCGGGGTGGTGGCGGTCGGCCCCGCACGCGCGGCCGCGCCAGGTGCTCGGGCGGTCGACGTGCCGGCCGGCGTGACCGCGGGCGTCGCGGTCTTCGATCGGCAGACCGCCACGTTCACCGAGCAGCTCAATCCCCATATGCAGTTCCGTTCGGCCTCGGTCGTCAAGATCCTGCTCGCCTTGGACCACTTGTGGGACCGGGATCCGGGCAGCCTGCCGGCGGCCGACCGCGACCGGCTCGCCTCGATGCTGCGCAGCAGTGACGACGATGCGGCCTCCGCGTACTGGACGGAGGGCGGGGGCAGCACGATCGTCGACCGGATGGTGGCGCGTCTGCACCTGACCGAGACCGCGGGACCGCCGCCGGACTACCCCGGGTTCTGGGGCTACACCGCGCTGTCGGCCGCCGACACCGTGCGGATCTACCGCTATCTCCTGGACAGTGCCCCGGCAGCCGTCCGCGACCTGGTCATGGGTGATCTGCGGGCCGCCACGCGCTGCGGCGCGGACGGCTTCGACCAACGCTTCGGTATCCCCTCGTCGTTCGAGCGGCCCTGGGCGGTCAAGCAGGGCTGGTCCGGCTTCGGCAGCTCGGACGACTGCACCGGCAACGCCACCGCGTCGTCGGCCGCGCCGGTGACGCCCGTCGGCGCCGGCGGCGTGGATCTCGCGCGCAAGGCCCTGCACAGCACCGGCACGGTCGGGGCCGGCGACCGCACGATCGTCGCCGTCTTCACCCTTCAGCCGCAGGACACCGGCTTCGGCGCCGCGTACACCAACCTGAACCGGCTGGTGCGGTCTTTGCAGAACGTGCCTGGCGCCAGGCGTCCGAGCGGCAGTTGGTTCGACACCTGGGGCTCCGGCGTTCGCGTCCGGGCGGATGCCACCACGAGTTCGGCGGCGCCGGCCACGCTTCCCGCGGGTGTGGAGGCGCTGGTCGCCTGCCAGAAGCAGGGCGAGTCGGTGACCGAGGGTCCGTACACCAATGACTGGTGGGCCTATCTGCCGCTGTACGGCGGTTACGTCTCCAACATCTACATGAAGAGTCCCGGCAGCAAACTCCCTGGCGTGCCTGGCTGTTGATCCGGTCCCCGGTCGGGGTTCCGCGCGCTGGACCAGGGATCATGTGGCTGTCGGCGCAGGCTGATCGCCCCCGGGCGGGGCGATCGGCCTGGCCCCGCGCCTCACCAGACCGAGGGAAAGCCTTTGCCGTAGTTCGGTGTCGCTTTGACGCAGGGTTCACTACTTTTCACACAAGCCACCACTCACCGGGGTGGCATCACTGAGTGCACGTGCGCAACTCATCATCGACAGTTTGACGCCCCCCTGACGGGCCGTCGCCTCCACCGGCAATATGTCATGTCTTTGACATGTCCCCCTTGGCATATCCATGTGGAGAGCGTGGCCCGGAAGGCGTCCCCGGGGCGCCGACTGCCGGTCCCTTCCCCACGGAGGTCGTTCCCTTGCGTTCGCTACGAAAGGGCACATCAACTCGCACGAGAGGGCTGGCGCGCCGCGCCGTCCCCGCTCTGCTGTCGGCGACAACCCTCGTCATCGGCGGCGTCATCGCCGCCAGCCCGTCCAGCGCCGCACCGGCGCCGTCCGCGCCCCACGCGTCCGCCACCGTATCCGCGGCGCACGCCCAGGTCCCCACCCGCCGGTTGTGTGCGCACCCGTCGAAGCCGGGCTACATGGCCTGCAACGCGGTGGCCCGCACGGACGTCAAACAGCACCTGTCCCTGGGGCCGCACGCCGCCCCCTCCGGCTACGGCCCCAGCGATCTGCGGAGCGCCTACAACCTTCCCTCGGGCGGCTCCGGCCAGACCGTGGCGATCGTCGACGCCAACGACGATCCCAACGCCGAGAAGGACCTGGCGACCTACCGCTCCCAGTACGGCCTGCCGGCCTGCACCACGGCCAACGGCTGCTTCAAGAAGGTCGACCAGAACGGCGGCACCACCTATCCCACGCCGGACTCCGGCTGGGCCGGCGAGATCTCCCTCGACGTCGACATGGTCAGCGCCGCCTGCCCCTCGTGCCACATCCTGCTGGTCGAGGCCAACAGCGCCAGCATGGACGACCTGGGAACGGCGGTGAACCGCGCCGTCTCCATGGGTGCCAAGTTCGTCTCCAACAGCTACGGCGGCTCCGAGGACTCCACCGACACCACCTCGGACGCGCAGTACTTCAACCACCCGGGTGTCGCCATCACCGTCAGCTCCGGCGACAGCGGCTACGGCGTCGAGTACCCGGCGGCCTCGCAGTACGTCACCGCGGTCGGCGGCACCTCGCTCCAGCAGGACAGCAGCGCGCGGGGTTGGAGCGAGACCGTCTGGGGCTCCAGTGCGGGCGGCGAGGGCGCAGGATCCGGCTGCTCCCAGTACGACGCCAAGCCGGCCTGGCAGCAGGACACCGGCTGCGGCAACCGCACCGTCGCGGACGTCGCGTCGGTCGCCGACCCGGCCACCGGCCTGGCGGTCTACGACACGTACCAGGCAAGTGGTTGGAACGTCTACGGCGGGACCAGCGCGTCGTCGCCGTTCATCGCCGGCGTCTACGCCCTCGCGGGCACCCCGGGCGCCGGTGACACCCCGGCCTCGTACCCGTACAGCCACACCGGTGCACTGAACGACGTCACCGACGGCGCCAACGGCAGCTGCTCACCGTCGTACCTCTGCACGGCGGGCACCGGCTACGACGGCCCGACCGGCCTGGGCACCCCGAACGGCGCCACGGCCTTCGCGCCCTGACAGGCACGGGACGGCCTGCGGCACCGCGAGCACAGGGTGACGCGGTGACCGTCGGATAGCCGACTGGCACATCCCACGCGCGTCACAGTCCGGCGGCCTTCGCGGCGCCGGACTGTGACGCGCGTGCGGCGCGTTCCGCGGCGGCCACTCCGGCCGGGCAGGGGTCATCATGGGTCCGGACGGCCAAGAGGACCCACGCAGGAGAGCGGAGTGGCACGTGACGCGGATAGTGGTCATCGGTGGGGGGATCGCCGGTACGGCGACGGCGCTGGCGCTGCACAAGGTGGGATTCGACGTCACCGTGCACGAGGCGCATCCCGACACCGCCGAGGACATCGGGGCGTTCCTGACTCTGGCGAGCAACGGGATGCGCGCCGTGGCCCAGCTCGGCGCCTCGGACGCGGTCACCGCGATCGGCTTTCCGCTGCGTTCGATGCGTCTTCTCGACGAGCGGGGCAACGAGGTGGCGCAGGCGCCGATGGGAGAGACCGAGGACGCGCTGCTGCAGTACCGGTGTCTGCGCCGCGGTGAGTTGAACGCCGCCCTGCAGGCCGAGGCCGTCCGCCGGGGCATCGCGCTCCGGCACGGAACGCGGCTGGTGTCCGTGGACAGCGGCCCGGATCAGGTGACCGCGCGGTTCGCCGACGGCAGCGTCGCGACCGGTGATCTGCTCATCGGCGCGGACGGCCTCAACTCGGCCGTCCGACGGTCGGTGGCCCCCGACACCCGGCCCGTCTACGCGGGGCAGTGCGTCTTCTACGGCTACACGCGCAGCGCTCCGGTGACGGAGGGCACCGGCCACCTCACCATGATCCGGAACGGCAGCGGGACCTTCGGCTACGCGGTCTCGCCGGACCGTGAGACGTACTGGTTCGCCCGCGTCGCCGGACCGGCCGTCCCCGCAGAGGAGTTGGCGCGCCCCGCCCCGTCCCGTTGGCGTGCGCAGCTCCTGGAGCTGCTGGGCAAGGACGACACCCCCGCCGCGGAGATCGTCGCGGCCACCTCCGACGCCGTCATGGCCACCAACGCCACCGAGCTTCCGCCGGGCGCCCGTTGGCGTTCCGGGCGGACGCTGCTCATCGGTGATGCCGCGCACGCGGCGTCCCCGGCGACGGGTCAAGGAGCCTCGATGGCGCTGGAGGACGCCGTCATCCTCGCCAAGTCCCTGCGGGACGTGTCCGATCCGGACGGCGCGTTCTCCCTCTACGAGGCGTGCCGTCGCCCGCGCGTGGAGTACAACACCGCCGTCAGCGGGCAGATCTCCCGCGGTGCCCGCAATCCGGCGCGCACCGGGCAGGCTCCGTCCTCCCAACGCCCCGGCGACGACACGCTGGTTGCCCAGTTGGCATGGGACACCGACATGCGCGCGGTCTCCGGTGGCGCGAACTGACCCCGTCCGAACGCGGTCGGTGCCGGTTCGTCCGCCACATTCGGAACGGCTCAAAAGCGATGCCACCAGCGGTCATTACCAATCCATGGTTGTCACATGACCATTCCTTTTCCTAATCTGCTGGTGCGGAGCTCGGCAGCCGCGCTCCGCACGAGCCGGCCCAGACAGCACAAGACCGGGGGCACGCCACTCAGGCATGCCCCCGGTCGGTTCGGCCCGTGACGCATCGCACCGACCACCAGCTCTGGCAGGCAACGGGTCGGCCGCGACGCGCAGTCCACGCGACCACGCATCGGAGGGTACCGTGAACCACCCCAACCGGTTAAGAGCCGCGATACAGGCGGACGGAACCACCCCGCTGATCGGCGTCTTCGACATGTTCTCCGCGTCCCTGGCGGCGCGTCACTACGACGGGATGTTCATCTCCGGCTTCGGCTTCGCCGCCTCCCACTACGGCCTGCCGGACATCGGTTTCATCGCCTGGCCCGACATCGTCTCCTTCGTACAGCGGCTCCGACTGGCCTTCCCCCAGCAGCACTTGCTGGTGGACATCGACGACGGCTACGTCGATCCGGAGACCGCATGCCACGTCGTCCAGCAGTTGGAGGCCGCCGGCGCCTCCGGGGTGATCCTGGAGGACCAGCAGCGTCCCCGGCGCTGCGGCCACGTCGACGGCAAACAGGTCCTGCCGCTGGAGGAGTACCTGGCAAAACTCGACCTGGTCCTCCGGTCCCGCCGGGACCTGGTCGTCGTCGCCCGCACCGACGCCACCGAAGAGGAGGAGATCCTGCGCCGGGCCAAGGCACTGGCCGCGACCGACGCCGATGTGATCCTGGTGGACGGCGTCCGCAGCGTCGACTGGATCCACAAGGTGCGCCGCGTCATCGACGACAAGCCGCTGCTGTTCAACCAGATCGCCGGCGGCAAGTCACCCCGGCTGTCCCTGACCGAACTGCACCGGCTCGGCGTGGACGTCGCGATCTACAGCACCCCCTGCCTCTTCGCCGCCCAGTCCGCCATCGACCAGGCGCTGGGCGCGCTGAAGGAGGCTGACGGGCGCCTGCCGGAGCACCGTTCCGGCGCGATCGGCGTCACCGAGTGCCTGGCTCTGCTGGAGCAGAACATCAGCCGCCACCACGACCGCGTCCCGGCCGACGCCGCACACTGACACCCGGCCGCAGCACCCGCGCAGGGGCCGCGCCGCCCTCCCCGACCGGAGACCGTCACACGGCGCGGTCCCTGCCCCGGCCGCTGCGCCCACCGTCCTCGCACCGCTCCCCTCCCGCTCCGACGGAGGAATCCGTGCCGCACCCCTCTCCCGGCGCCGCCCGCCGGGTCCTGCGCCGCGTCGACTGGTACATCGTCGCCCTCTTCTGCGTCATCGGACTGGCCGCGCTCGTCCCGGCCCGCGGCGCCGCGGCCGACGGCGTCTCGCTCACCGCCCGCGTGGCGGTCGGGCTGCTCTTCTTCCTCTACGGCGCCCGCCTCTCCCCCCAGGCCGCCCTCGACGGCGTACGGCACTGGCGGCTGCACCTCCCCGTCCTGGCCCTCACCTTCCTCGCCTTCCCGGCCGCCGGCCTGGCGGCGGGGCTGCTGCCGCACGGCGTGCTCAGTCCCGAACTGGCCGCCGGTGTCCTCTTCTTGACCGTGCTCCCCTCCACCGTCCAGTCCTCCATCGCCTTCACCTCCATGGCCCGCGGCAATGTGGCCGCCGCCATCTGCTCGGCGTCCTTCTCCACCGTCCTCGGCGTCGTCCTGACCCCACTGCTGGCCGTCACCCTGCTGCGGCAGACCGGAGCCGGCGCCGCCGACGCCCCCCTCACCCCGTCCCAGCTCACCGACATCGCGATCCAGCTTCTGCTGCCCTTCCTGGCCGGCCAGGCAGTGCGCCGCTGGATCGCCGACTGGCTGGGCCGGCACCGGGCCCTGACCACCCTCTGCGACCGCGGCTCGATCCTGCTCGTGGTCTACTCCGCGTTCAGCCGGGGTGTGACCGCCGGCATCTGGCACCGCGTCCCGCCCGCCCGGCTGCTGCTCCTGGCGGCGGTCTGCGCGCTGCTGCTCGCCTTCGCGCTGTCCGCCGCGCACGGCACCGCCCGCCTCATCGGCCTGCCCCGCGCCGACCGGGTCACGGCCGTCTTCTGCGGCTCCAACAAGAGCCTGGCCAGCGGACTTCCGATGGCCACCGTGCTGTTCCCGCCCGACCGGATCGGCATCACGGTGCTGCCGCTGATGCTTTACCACACCCTCCAACTCGTGGTCTGCGCCTACCTGGCCCGCCGCTGGCCCGCACCACCGACGCCTCTGGCCACCCCTGCCTCACCACCACCCCTGCGTCTCGTTCGCGTACAGGAACCGGAGCAGGTCGACGAGAAGAACGCGCGATGAGGGGGCGATGAGAGGCGATGGGCGGGCGCAGCGCACGTCCGCGGGCCGGTCAAGCCGGCCGATCCGCCGTGCCGGCGGGGGCCGTTCCTCTTCCGGTTCCCCTCGCCGCCCCCTCCCCCTGCTGCCGCTGGAGTTTCTCCACGACGCGGTCGCGGAGAAGCTCGTACTCCTCCCGGAGCCTGCGCAGCACGGGCGGGCGAGGTATGACGATCCCCTCGGTGACGATCTCCTCAGGCCCGAACTGCTCGCGCGTGAGGTCGATTTCGACGCCCGCGCCCAGGCGGTTCCACCAGTGGTAGTCCACCCGCTCACCGTCGACATGGACCTCGCCCCGGAGGAGCTCGCCCCCCAGCAGGTCGTTGAGCACCATGGCGGTCACCCCGCACTGGTCGCGGGCCGGGTTGTCCGCGCTCCACTGGGAGCGGAACTCGGGGGTGCACGTCTCGGCACTCCAACTGCTGCGAACGGCTCGTTCGACGTCGGTGAGCAAAAGCGGCTTCGTCATACCGACCATCCTGCCGGCGACCACTGACAACGCCCCGCAGACGACCGGCGATGCCCCGCGGTCGCGGTGCGGCGCGCGATGCGGAGATCCGCCTCTGGACCGCCCGCTGTCACGAACTGGCACAGATCGCACTCGCCCGCCGGGACGACTGGGTGCCGACGCACGGCGAGCCGCACCATGCCAACCAGGTCATCGGTCTCTTCGGCCTGCGGCTGGTCGACTGGGAATCACTGGCGCTCGCACCGCGCGAACGCGACTACGCCGACCTGCTCGCTGCGGGCGCTACGGTGCGCCACGATCCGGCGTTGGTGGAGTTGTTCGCCCTCGACTGGCGGCTGTCGGAGATCGCGGAGTATGGCAGGTGGTTCGCCGCGCCCCACACCGACAGCGACGACGACCGCACGGCGCTCGGCGGGCTGTACGAGGAGTTGAACGGGTAGCAGCCGGTCCGGGGCCGCGGCCCGGTCAGGCGGGCACCGCCTCCACCATGGACAGCACCGTGGGCGTGGGCAGCACGCGGGACAGCCGGAGGCCCGCGGCCTCGAAGAGCGCGGCGAAGTCCGCCTCGGTGCGCTCCCGGCCGGGGAGCACCCCCATCAGCATCAGGTCCACCACCTTGGCCTGGTGCGGTGCGTTGCCCGGGGGCACCACCGCGTCCAGGACCAGGATCCGGCCGCCGGGGCGCAGCGCGCGGCGGCAGTGGCCGAGGATGACCGCGCTGCGCTCGTCGTCCCAGTCGTGCAGGATCCGCTTGATCAGGAGGACGTCGCCGGAGGGTACGGAGGCGAAGAAGTCGCCGTTCGCCAGCGTCCACCGGCCGGCGATCGCCGCATCGCCGTTCAGGCGGTGTCCGGCCAGGACGTGCGGTTGGTCGAAGAGGACGCCGTCCAGGCCCGGGTGGTGGCGCAGCACCTCGGTGAGCAGGCCGCCGTGGCCGCCGCCGACGTCGACGACGGTGCCGGTCGCCGGGAAGTCGTAGGCGGTGGCGAGCGGGGCGTTCTCCGGGTCGGACGTCGCGGCCATGCCGACGTGGAAGACGGCGGCGGTGCGCTCGTCCTGAGCGAAGTGGTCGAAGAAGGGCATGCCGAAGATGTCGTCGAAGGCGGGGGTGCCTTCGGTGAGGCAGTGGCTCATCGCGTGGGCGGGCAGCCACATCGTGCGGTCGGTGAGCATCAGGACGGCGGTGCGGACGGAGTGCGGGGCGTCGCTGCGGAGTGCCTGCCCGGACTCGGTCAGTGCGAACCTGCCCTGCTCGTCCTCCGCCACCACGCCCCGGGTGGCGAGCAGGCGCAGCAGCCGGTGGAGGTTGCGGGCGTCGGTGCCGGTCGCGGTGGCGAGGTCGGCGGGAGCGCGGGGGCCGTCGACGAGGTGGTCGGCGATTCCCAAGTCGGCGGCCGCGCGGAGGGCTGCGGGGTAGAGGAAGCCGAGTGCCTCGTCGACGAGGAAGCCGGCGGAGCGCCGGAGGCGGGTGTCTGCGTCGTCCGAGGCGGCGCCGCCTTCGGTATCGGGGGCGGTCGGGCTCGCGGTGGCCTGGCGGGCCTCCTCGTCCGACGCCGGCGCTCGGCCGTCCGCACCGCTGCCGTTGATGTTGCCCGCGTCCTGCCGCACGCCGTCCTCCTCCTCGATCCGCCCGGCACGGGCGGGATCTGCGACGAAACCTGGTCCCGCTTCACCGGGCGGCGCCGCGCGGGTCGCCGCCCGCCCGTGAGGATGCCCCGCCGCGGCTCTCCGATGCATCACCCTCACCCGCAGGGACGGTAGATGACGATGCGTTCGGGCCAAATCGGCCCGAACGGCGGCCGGTGTTGATGCCGGTGGGCACACGGCCGGGCGGCGTGGGCGGGGCGGATATCGTGCGTCGTGCGGTGCTTCTTCGCCCGGGTCAGGAAGGCGGCTGCTCCGGTGTCCGGCGGGTCGGCGTCTCCTCGCGGCGTACGGCGATCAGGTGCAGCAGGGCCGCCACCTGCCGGTAGGGGTCGGTGCGGCCGGCGCGTTCCTCGGCGCGGAGAATGGCCTGGAGCGTCTCCTCGTCCGGCAGCTCCGTGCTCGACGCCACGGTGTCGGTGAAGACCCGGACCCCGTACCACTCGCGCACGTCCATCTCCCGCCGGGCCAGCGCCGCGGTGAGGTCCGCGCGGCGGTCGGCGCGGGCGTGCACACCGATCCGGTTGCGGTAGGAGTCCTCCCCGAACGCCTTCTCGGCCTCGTCCCAGTCGCCCAGCAGGCCGGGGCGCATCGCCAGGGCGTCGCCGTTGCGCACGAGCACGGAGGCGATCCCGCCCGGCGCGAGGAGGTGTCCGATGGCGTCCAGCAGCGGCCCGGGGTCGGGGAAGTACATCAACACGCCCTGGCACAGCACCACATCGAAACTCGACGCCGCGAACAGGTCAGTCAGTTGCCCGGCGTCGCCCTGGACCAGCCGTACGCGGTCGCCGACCTCCGCCGGTTCCGCGGCCATCGCGGCGCGGAAGTCGTCAAGGAGCCGGGTCGAGGCGTCCACTCCGGTGACCTGGTGTCCGCGTCGGGCCAGGCGCAGCGCCTGGGTGCCCTGGCCGCAACCGACGTCGAGCACGCGTCGGGGCGGCAGATCCGGCAGATGGGCCGCCAGCTGTCGCGACACCAAGTCCTGGCGGACGACTTCCCGCAACGTCCCCAGGCGAGCCCGCCATTGCTCCTCCCCCGCCGAGAATCCGGTGTCCACGCTGTCCACATCGTCTCCTTGCCGCTCGATCGACGTCGCGGAGCTTAGACGAACGACGGCCGGGGTGGGGGTGGGTTGGCGTGTGCTTCGGGCGTTCAGGGGGCGGGCGGTACGGGCAGGAGCTCCGCGCCGGCGCCCGCGGCGAGTCCGCCGGGCGGGATCACCGCGAGGGCGTCCGCGGTGGCCAGTCCGCGCAGCATCGCGGGGCCGTCGTAGGCGACCGGCACCGCGCCGTCCTCGGTGAGTCGGACCGGCAGCAGGCGGGTGTCCCGCGGGTGTCCGGGCAGGGCCGAGGCGAGGGTGGCGCGGCGTGTCGTCCCGTCGCGGTGTCCGCCCAGGCGTCGCAGCAGCGGTGCGACCAGGGTGACGGTGCCGGCCACGGCGGCCAGCGGGTTGCCGGGCAGGCCCGCGAGGAGTGTGGGCGGGGTGTTGGCGGTGGCGGGCAGTTCGGCGAGGAGCATGGGGTGGCCGGGCCGGACGGCGACCGAGTCGACGTGGAGGCGGGCGCCCGACTCGGCGAGCGCCCGGTGCAGGAAGTCCGCCGGTCCGGCGGCGGTGCTGCCCGTGGTGACCACGAGGTCGGCGGGCGAGCGGCGCACCGCGTCCCGGAGCGGCCCGAGGGCGTCGGGCACCCGGTGGACGGCGGTCACTTCGGCGCCGTTGTGGCGGAGCCAGGGCGGCAGCAGCGGGCCCAGTGCGTCGCGGACGTGCCCCGCGCGTGGCAGGCCGTGGTCCAGCAACTCGTCGCCCAGGAGCAGCAGTTCGACGGTCGGGCGGCGGTGTACGGCCAGGCGGTCGTGGCCGGCCGCTGCCGCCAGGCCCAGTACGGCCGGTGTGACGGTGGTGCCGGCCGGCAGGAGGGGTGCCCCGGAGCGGCATTCCTGACCGCGGGGCCGGATGTCGCGGCCCGGGGCCGGCGGGCCCGGCGCGCGGTGGTGCAGGGTGCCGTCCGGGGGCCGTATCTCCCCGTGCTCGCGGCGCAGTACGGCGGTTGCGCCGGGTGGCAGCGGGGCGCCGGTGGCGAGGGAGACGGCGGTGCCCGGGGCCAGTGGCCCGGGCTGCGCGCCGGCCAGGACACGGCCGCCGTGCAGCCGCCACGGCCCCGGTCCGGCCACGGCCCAGCCGTCCATCGCGGCGGTGTCGAACGGCGGCAGGTCGGTGTGGGCCGTCAGCGGTTCGGCCAGGGCGTGGCCGAGGGCCTCGGGGAGTTCGCGGTGGACGGGCGGCAAGGGCATTGCGGCGCTCTCGCGTGCGACCGCTCGTGCCTGCTCCCAGGCCATGGCCGGGGTCGGGCCCGTGCTCGGAGCCGGGGTGCCAGGGGACGGTGTGCCGGGGGTCGGGCTTCCGGGCGTCGGGGTGTCGACGCGGCATGCCGTGCTGTTCATGCGGCCTCCGTTCGGTCCGGCCGCTCGCTCGCCCAGCGTTCGGCCGGCGCTGCCGCGCGGCGGCCGGCCTCGGTGACCGCCGCCGGGCCGCCACCGGCCCGCGCGGCGCCGTAGCCGACGAGGGACGAGGTCAACGGGGCCGCGGGGCACGCCACTTCGTGCGCGACGGTCTTGGTCATGTCGAGCGGCTCTGCGATGTCGACCTCCAGGTCGATGCCGAGTTCGGCCGGCGGCGCCGGTCGGTCGGGGACTGTGGCACCGGCTCGCCTTTTCGTCTGCCCGGGGGTGGTGTCCACGTGGTTATCGCGTATCGAATTCCCTTCGGCCGTCATCATCGAAGCAATAGACGGCGGATGTCAAAAAGGAATTGCGGATCGCCGGACAAGGGGGATCTATCGCGTCGCCGGGCGACCTCTTCCGCCTCTCCCGCCCCGTTCGGCCTCCGCGGCCACGGCCGCTCACCCGCGTCACTGCCCTCTCCAATTCCCCGCCGCACCACCTCCGTTGCCCGCCTCCCGACGCCTCAGACCGACGCGATAAGCGGCGATATCCCCACAGAACGCATGCCCCGGAAGGGTTGATAGGCGCGCTTTATCAGTTCACAAGAAACACCTCTTTGACTTCTTCCGTGAGCGAATGGAGACTCGTCTTCGGTCGACCGGAAAACGTCTCGGAGCGAAATTCAGGCGCACCCTCCACATGCACGACCCGCGGGCGACGACCTGCGGGAGAATCCGAACCTCAGCCGCACTTCGGCGATATCGACCGACCCGGCACGGCGTACCCGCACAGCGACATGCGGACGCGTGCCTCACAGCAGCAGAAGGGGACGGAGCACACCATGAGCACCATCGAGGGCCCGATCGAGGACCCGGTCGACGACCTGTCGGTGACTCCGCCCAAGACGTGGGCGACCGGTGTGCCCGCGGTCGCCCATGCGCTGGAGTACTCGCTGTCCCAGACCTCGGTGCGGCGCACCGCGCTGACGCTGCTGAACATCAACCAGACCAAGGGCTTCGACTGTCCGGGCTGTGCCTGGCCGGAGCCGGCACCGGGGAAGCGTCATCGCAACGAGTACTGCGAGAACGGCGCCAAGCACATCAACGACGAGGCGACCTCGCGGCGGGTCACCACCGACTTCTTCCGTGCGCACTCGATCGCCGAGCTGGGCCGTGCGTCGGACTACTGGCTCAACCAGCAGGGCCGCCTGACCGAACCCATGGTCAAGCGGCCGGGTGCGAGCCACTACGAGCCGATCGGCTGGGACGAGGCGCTCGGCCTGATCGCCGACGAACTGCGCCGGCTCGACTCCCCCGACGAGGCGTTGTTCTACACCTCGGGGCGGCTCAACAACGAAGCCGCCTTCCTGCTGCAGTTGTTCGCCCGTGCCTACGGCACCAACAATCTGCCCGACTGCTCCAACATGTGTCACGAGTCCAGTGGGGTCGCGCTCCAGGAGACGTTGGGCATCGGCAAGGGCAGTGTCTCGCTGGACGACATCCACACCGCCGACCTGATCTTCGTCGTGGGGCAGAACCCCGGTACCAACCACCCGCGGATGCTCACCGCGTTGGAGGAGACCAAGCGCAACGGCGGGCGGGTGATCGCGGTCAACACGCTGCCCGAGGCCGGTCTGATCCGTTTCAAGCACCCGCAGAAGGCGCGCGGTGTGGTCGGTCGGGGCACGCCGATCGCCGACCAGTTCCTGCACATCCGTGCCGGTGGAGACCTGGCTCTGTTCCAGGCACTGAACCGCTTGCTGCTGGAGGCGGAGGACGCGGCCCCGGGCACCGTTGTGGACCATGCCTTCGTCGACGCCCACACCACCGGTTTCGCGGACTTCGCCGCACGGGCGCGGGAGGTCTGCTGGGACGATGTCCGCGCCGCCACCGGGCTGTCCCGCGAGGAGATCGAGGAGGTCCGCGACCGGGTCCTGGCCAGCGAGAAGGTCATCGTGTGCTGGGCGATGGGCCTGACCCAGCACAAGCACGGCGTGCCCACCATCCGTGAGATCGTCAACTTCCTGCTGCTGCGCGGCAACGTCGGCCGGCCCGGCGCGGGGGTGTGCCCGGTCCGCGGCCACAGCAACGTCCAGGGCGACCGCACCATGGGCGTGTGGGAGCAGATGCCGGAGGAGTTCCTGGACGCCCTGGGGCGGGAGTTCGACTTCACCCCGCCCGCGCGCCACGGGCTGGATTCGGTGAACGCCATCCGGGCCATGCGCGACGGCGACGCCTCGGTCTTCCTCGGCGTCGCCGGCAACTTCGTGCGGGCCACCCCGGACAGCGACGTGACAGAGGAGGCGATGCGGCGGTGCCGGCTCACCGCGCATATCTCCACCAAGCTCAACCGCTCGCACGCCGTGTGCGGTGAGACCGCGCTGATCCTGCCCACGCTGGGCCGCAGCGACCGGGACGTCCAGGCCGGCGGCGAGCAGTTCTACACGGTCGAGGACTCCATGAGCGAGGTGCACGCCTCCCGTGGCAAGCTGCCGCCCGCCTCCCCGCACCTGCTCAGCGAGGTCGCCATCATCGCGCGGTTGGCGCGCCGGACCCTGGGGTCGGATCCGGCCATCCCCTGGGAGGAGTTCGAGGCCGACTACGGCACCGTCCGCGACCGGATCGCCCGTGTCGTCCCGGGCTTCGAGGACTTCAACGCCCGGGTGGCCCGGCCCGGTGGGTTCCGCCTGCCCAACCCCGTCAACCAGGGGGTCTTCCGCACCCAGAGCGGGAAGGCGGTCTTCTCCCGCAACGCGTTCACGATGCCGGACATCCCCGAGGGGCATCTGCTGCTCCAGACACTGCGCTCCCACGACCAGTGGAACACCGTCCCGTACGCGATGAACGACCGCTACCGCGGCATCCACAACGCCCGCCGGGTCGTGCTCGTCAACCCCGACGACCTGGAGGCGCTGGGGCTCGCCGACCGTGCGGTGGTGGACCTGGTGAGCGTGTGGCGCGACGGGGTGGAGCGCCGCGCGGAGCGGTTCGTGGCGGTCGCCTATCCCGCCACGCGCGGCTCGGCTGCCGCATACTACCCGGAGACCAACGTCCTGGTCCCCCTGGACAGCGTGGCCGACTTCAGCAACACGCCCACCTCGAAGAGCGTACTGGTCCGCCTGGAACCCGCCCGGGCCGCCTGAGCTTCCGGCACCGGTTCCGGCCCCGCCCACCGGCGTGGTCGCGGCCCGGCCTCCGTAAGCTTGCGGTGTCCCAGGCATGAGCAACGTCCCGCCGCCGGCATGTCCCTCTCCCCGGACGGTCCGCGGCACCGGACGGGGAGCCGCGCGGCAGCGCACCGAACGAGTAGGAGAAGGAGCCGACCATGGGTCGAGTGACCGTACGGCGGCGCGTGCTGCGCATCCGGGAGGGCGCGTCCGCGCCGCGCCCGGACACCCTCGCCGCCGAGGAGCCGATGGAGATCCGGGTCGGTGGGCGGCCGCTGACCGTGACCATGCGCACTCCCGGCGACGACTTCGACCTGGCGGCCGGATTCCTGGTGAGCGAGGGCGTGCTGCACGGCGCCGACGACGTGGCCGGTATCCGGTACTGCGCCGGCGCGACCGGTGGGGGCGCCTCCCGGTCGAGCGAAGCCGAGACTGGGGGAGGCGGCAACAGCTACAACGTGGTGGACGTCGTCCTCTCCCCCGGTGTCGCCGCGCCCGACGCCTCGTTGGAGCGCAACTTCTACACCACCTCCTCGTGCGGGCTGTGCGGCAAGGCCAGTCTGGACGCGGTGCGCACCACGGCCGCCTGGACCGTCGACGAGGATCCCCTGCGCGTCTCGCCGGAGGTGCTGGCGGTCCTTCCCGACCGGCTGCGCGCGGCCCAGCGGGTGTTCGAGCGGACCGGGGGTCTGCATGCCGCCGGGCTGTTCGACGCCGACGGCACGTTGCTGTGCCTGCGCGAGGACGTGGGTCGGCACAACGCGGTGGACAAGGTCGTCGGCCACGCCCTGCGGGCGGGCCTGCTCCCGCTGCGCGAGACCGTGTTGATGGTGAGCGGGCGGGCCTCCTTCGAACTGGTCCAGAAGGCCGTGATGGCGGGGATTCCCCTGCTGGCCGCCGTCTCGGCGCCCTCCTCGCTCGCCGCCGACCTCGCCGAGGAGAGCGGCCTGACTCTCGTCGGTTTCCTCCGCGGCCACTCGATGAACGTCTACACGGGCGCCGAACGGCTCCGGTGACCCGGGGAGAACGCGATGTTGTTCCGTCAACTTGAGTACCTGGTGGCACTGGCCCGGGAGCGGCACTTCGCCCGGGCCGCCCAGTCCTGCTACGTCTCCCAGCCGGCCCTGTCCGAGGCGCTGCGCAAGCTGGAGGAGGAGTTGGACGTGCTGCTGGTCCGGCGGGGGCGGACCTATGAGGGCCTCACCCCCGAGGGCGAGCGCATCGTGGTGTGGGCGCAGCGCATCCTGGCCGACCGCGACGCCCTCAAGGACGAGGTCGACGCCCTGCGCACGGGCTTGAGCGGGCGCATCCGGATCGGCTCGGTCCCGACCGCCTCGGGTGCCGTCTCCCTGCTCACCGCGCCGTTCTGCACGGCGCATCCGCTGGCCACCGTCGAGGTGCGGGCGGATCTGCGCGCGGAGGAGATCCTGCGGCAGTTGCAGAACTTCGAGATCGACGCCGGGATCACGTATGTGACCGGGGAGATGTCCGAGCAGTTCCAGACGGTCGCGCTCTACGAGGAGCGGTATGTGCTGCTGACCGGTGTGGCCGACGACCTCGCCCGCCGTCCGACCGCGACCTGGACCGAGGCGTCACGGCTGCCCCTGTGCCTGCTGACCACGCGGATGCAGGGGCGGCGGGTGCTGGACGAGGTGTTCGCCGGTGGCGGTCTGCAACCGGTGCCCCGGGTCGAGACCGATTCGGTGGCCTCGCTGTTCGCGCACGTCAGGACCGGTCAGTGGGCCAGTATCGTGCCGCATGCCTGGTTGCACGTCTTCGGTGTGCCGCACGGGATGCGGGCGGTGCCGTTGGTGGAGCCGGTCCACACGACTCCCATCGGGCTGGTGATCACCGCGCGGGAGCCGGGCTCGGTGATGGCCCGCGCGCTGCTGGAGACCGCGCGGCGCACCGACCTCGCCGCGGCCCTGGAGACCCTGCCCGGACGCCCGCCCCTGTGAACGTCCCTTCTGAACGCCCTTTCTGCACGCCCCCCTGAGAACGCCCCCTGATCAGCAACGCCTCGTGCAGGCCCCGACCTCGTATTCCGCCGCGTCGTCCGCGACGCGCAACGGCTCCGCCGCCCCGGTGGCGTTCGCGGACAGGCAGGCCTCCGGCCTCGCGTATCCCGTTCCTGACGGATGCCCACATGGTTGGGTGAGCACGGAATGTCCCGGTGAGCCACCGTGTGATCGGCCCCCTGCGTGGTCGGCCCGAGAAGAAACAGATGAGTACCTCCATGACGTCCGTTCCCTCCCTCCCCTTGCTGCCGTGACCGGGAGTCGCCGGTGCTCGCCGGCCCGCGCGGCCCGAGCGCTGTCCCCGCGCGGCGCGCTCACCCTCCACCGGGTGGACGGCGCCCTGTCGTTCGCGCTGCGCGCCGCGCTCGCCATGGCGCTGCCGGCCGTGCCGCTGGCGCTGGCCGGGCAGCCCGGGCAGGCCGGCTACGCGATGCTGGGCTCCTTCACCACGACGTTCGGCCGCAATCTGCCCTATGCGCACCGGGCGCGCAGCCTGGCGCTGGTCGCGGTGGCCATGACGGCGTGTGTGGGCGGGGGTTCGGCCCTCGCCATGTGGGCGCAGCCGCGGCAGAGCACGGCCGGTGCGGCGTTGACGGTCGCGGCCATGGCGGTGGTGGCCGGGGTGGCGAAGCTGGCCTGTGACGCGGCGCGGCTGAGCGGATTGGGCGCGATCCTGCTGCTGTTCTCGTTCGCGGTGGCGGCCAACGGCGCGCCCGCGCCGGCCGATGTGCTTCCCCAGACCGCCCTGGCGGCGGTGGGCGCGGCGGTGGCGTGGCTGCTGGCCGTGTCGGGCTGGCTGGTGCACCCGGACCGGCCGCAGCGGCTCGCGGTGGCGGCGGCGCTGCGTGCCCTCGCGGAGTTGTGGGAGGCCCCGGGCGACGGGGGTGCCGAGTGGCGGCTGCGGCATCGGGCGACCGCCGCCACATTGCGGGCGTACCGGTGCCTGGGGCTCGCGCCCCCGACGGCCGCCGGGCGGCACGGCCGGGACGAGGTGTGCGTGCGCCTCGCCGATCTGTCCTGGTCGCTGCTGATCAGCTCCGCCCCCCGGCCGCCGGAGGTGCCCGCTGACCTGACGCACCATCTGCGCCGCCAGGTCCGTCTGCTCGTGATGCGGCGGCACCGGGTCCCGCCGCTGCTGCCGGAGTTGTCCCTGCCGTCCCTCGTCACGCCGACCGGGGAAGCCGCCGCCTCCCCGTACGTCGCCGAACTGCGCGCCGCCGCACTGGTGGTGGGGCGGCGCCCCCGGGGTCCCGGTCACCGGGCGGCGCTGCTGGTGCCCGCCGTGCGGATCGTCCTGGGCACCGGGCTCGCGGGTGGGCTGGGCCTGCTGCTGGGTCTGGGCCACGGCTACTGGGCGGCGATCACCGCGGCCGCGGTGCTGCACTCGATCAATGTGCGGACGGCGGTGCAGCGGGCCGTGCAGCGCACCCTGGGAACCGGCGCCGGGCTCGTGCTCGCCCTCGGGGTGCTGGCCGCGCGGCCGGACCCGGTCGTGCTCGTGGTCGTGATCGTGCTCCTGGAGTTCCTGTTGGAGTACGTGGTGGCGCGCAATTACGGGCTGGGCGTCGTCTTCCTCACCCCGCTGGCGCTGCTGATGGCCGATCTCGCCGCTCCGATGCCCGCCGGGACGCTCGTCCAGGACCGGGCGCTGGCCAGTCTGCTGGGGATCGCCGTCGGGCTGGTCTGCGGTCTCCTGGTGGTGCACGGCCGGGCCGCGGTACGGGCGCAGCACGCCCTGGTGGCGTGTACGGAGGCCGCGGAGCGGGCGGAGCGGGCGCTGGCCGCGCGGGCGGAGCCGTCCCTCCCGGTGGTCCAGGCGCAACTGGCCGCGGCGGTGGTGGAGTTGCGGGTGGCCGACGACGCCGCGGCGGGCGAGCTGTGGCAGGCGGAGGTCGACCCCACCGAGCTCGCCGCCGCGGAGCGGCGCGCCTACGTGCTGCTGGAGCGGCTCGCCCGCCGGGGGTGATCCCTGCCGCGGGTCCGTGCGCCGAGCGGGCCCGCTCCCCCGGTCAACCGGCGGGGTCGATGATGACCTTGAGGTGCTTCATGATCGGCTGGTCGCTCTGCCGGCTGTAGTCGCCGATCGCGCACAGCACGTTCATCTCGGGCATGTACCCGGCCGCGCAGCCGCGGGGCAGGTCGTAGGGGATGGCGAGATAGCCGTTGAGGTGGCGTCGGCTGCCGTCCTTGGCGGTGCTGGTGATGTCGACCGGGTCGAACGGTGAGATCCCGCGTTCGCGCATGTCCGCCTGGTTCATGAAGACGAGGGTGCGCAGGTGGCTGATGCCGCGGTAGCGGTCGTTGTCGGAGTAGATGGTGGTGTTCCACTGGTCGTGGGAGCGCATCGTGCCCAGGGCGAGGGTGCCTGGCGCCGGGACGACGTCGGGCAGCGGGGCGGTGGAGAACTCTGCCCGGCCGGACGGGGTGTGGAAGACCAGTTCGCGGGCGGGCTGCTTGATGCGGAAGCCCAGGGGCAGGCGGACGCGCCGGTTGAAGTCCTCGAAGCCGTCGAGGACTTTCGCCATGGTGTCGCGGATGCGGTCGTAGTCCTCGACGTACCACTCCCAGGGGGTGTCGCTGTCGGGCAGGGCGGCGCGGGCCATGCCGGCGATGATCGCGGGCTCGGAGAGGAGGTGCGGTGAGGCGGGCCGCTTCATGCCGACGGAGCGGTGGACCATGCTCATCGAGTCCTCGACGGAGGTGCTCTGGATGCCTGTGCGCTGGTGGTCCTTCTCGGTGCGTCCCAAGCAGGGCAGGATGAGTGCCCGGCGGCCGTGCACGAGGTGGCTGCGGTTGAGCTTGGTGCTGACCTGGACCGTGAGGTCGCAGTTGCGCAGTGCCGTGAAGGTGTAGGGGGTGTCGGGTGCGGCGAGGGCGAAGTTGCCGCCCATGCCGACGAAGACCTTCACCTCGCCGCGGTGCATTGCCTGGACGGTGCCGACGGTGTCCAGGCCGTGTTCCCGCGGGGGTTGGATGCCGCAGACCTGCGCGAGGCGGTCCAGGAACTCCGCACCGGGGCGGTGGTCGATACCGCAGGTGCGGTTGCCCTGGACGTTGCTGTGGCCGCGGACCGGGGAGGGGCCGGCCCCTTCGCGGCCCAGGTTCCCGCGCAGGAGAAGGAGGTTGACGATCTCCCGGACGGTGTCGACGCCGTGTTCGTGCTGGCTGATGCCCAGGCACCAGCTGACGATGCTGCGGTCGGCGTCGCGGTAGATGCGTGCTGCCTTGAGGATGCCGGCGCGGTCGATCCCGGACTGGCGCTCCAGCTCTTCCCAGGGCGTGGCCTCGCACAGGGCGCGGTAGTCGGCGAAGCCGGTGGTGTGGCGGTCGATGAACTCCTGGTCCAGTGCCTTGGTGTCGGTGCCGGCCTGCTCCAGGATCGCCTTGGCGATGCCGCGCAGCAGCGCCAGGTCGCCGCCGATGCGCGGTTGCAGATTCAGGGTGCCGGTCCGGGTCGCCTGGAAGGTCGCCATGTCGGTGAACTCGTGCGGGATGATGGTGCGGGTGGCGGCCGCCTCGACCAGCGGATTGATGTGCACGATCTGGGCGCCGCGCCGGTATGCCTCGGCGAGGGAGGTCAGCATCCGCGGCGCGTTGGAGGCCGCGTTGACGCCGAGGATGAACAGCGCGTCGGTGGCCTCCCAGTCCTTGAGGTCGACGGTGCCCTTGCCCGTGCCGAGCGCTGCCTGGAGCGCGCGTCCACTGGCCTCGTGGCACATGTTGGAGCAGTCGGGCAGGTTGTTGGTGCCCAGTTCGCGGGCCATCAGTTGATAGAGGAAGGTGGCTTCGTTGCCCAGCCGCCCCGACGTGTAGAAGGACGCCTGGTGCGGGCTGTCCAGCTCCCGCAGCGCACGTCCGACCGTCGCGAAGGCGTCCTTCCAGCTGACCGGGACGTAGTGGTCCGACTCGGGGTCGTAGGCCATCGGTTCGGTCAGGCGCCCCTGGTTCTCCAGTGCGTGGTCGCTCCATCCGGACAGCTCGGTCACCGAGTGCGCGGCGAAGAACTCCCGCCCGACCCGTTTGCGGGTCATCTCCCAGGTGACGTGCTTGATCCCGTTCTCGCAGATGTCGAGGTGGAGTCCCTTGGTGTCGTCCGGCCAGGCACATCCCGGGCAGTCGAAGCCGCCGTTCTCGTGGTTCATCCGCATGATCGCCCGGGGGCCGTCCCTCAGCGCGCCCTCGCGCACCATGAACCGGGTGACGCTCTTGGCGGCGCCCCAGCCCGCGGCGGGGTGGCGATACGGCTGGAAGTGCGGTTCGCCCTCGGGGACGGGACCCACTCGGGGCTCGGGCCGCCCCGGTTCGTCACGGGAGGCGCTCATGACACTCACCCTTCCGCCGCGCGGTGCGGTTTCGGCACACGACACCTCCGCTCAGGCTAGGCCCGCCAGTCACACCCCGCCAATGAGAGATCACGGAACGTAGCCGCAGTCCGAGGTGGCCCGGTCCGCACGTCGTCGGTCGGGAGGGCCCCCGCCCCGCCGGGGGAGGGCGCGGCGGCGGTGCGTACGATCAGCCGATCCGCCTCGTGAGGAGCCTGCCTGGTGTCCGCCGTCATCCCGCCGCCCCGCGCCGCCGCGCCCGTGCTGACCGTGCGGCAGCTGGCCCGCACCGAGGACGGCGAGCAGCTCAACGCCCTGTTGTGGGACGCCGGTCCGGGCTGGCGGATGATCAGCTCCGCGGTCCTCGGCGGCGGCATCGGCGCACGTGCCTGGGTGCTCAACGCCCAGGTCGCGCACGGCTATCGGCGCACCGACCCCGACCGGCACCTGGCCGAGCTGGCCCGTGACGCGGGCGTGCGGGGCAGCGGTGTGGGGCTGATGACGGCCGCCGACGTCACGCGACGCGGCCAGGCACACGACGACGGCGCCGAGGCCGTCGCCACCGCGGGCATCAGCGTGCGCGGTTGGGCCGCGGCGCCCGGAGCGGGCACGGGTCTGCCGACCGCGCCGGGCACGATCAACATTGTCGCCGCGCTCCCGGTGGCGCTGACCGATGCCGCGTTGGTGAACGCGGTGGCCACCGCCACCGAGGCCAAGGTGCAGGCCCTCCTCGACGTCGGATACGACTGCTCCGGAACCCCCACCGACGCGGTCTGCGTCGCCGCGCGCCAACCCGGGCCCGGCGACGAGGTGCACGCCTTCGCCGGCCCCCGTTCCCTGTGGGGTGCCCGACTGGCGCGGGCCGTCCACCAGGCCGTACGCGCCGCCACCCCCAGTCCGTGAGGGCCTGGGCAGTGTAGGGGCGGTGGCGCCCGCGTCAGCGGGCGAGGCGGGGGAAGAGGGCTTCGGCGTTGCCGCGGTTGATGGCCTGGGCCTGGCCGGGGGTGTAGTCGGGGTAGGTCTCCAGGAAGTGGTTGTAGTAACTGCCGGCTTCCTGGGGCGCGAAGGGCCAGTCGCTGCCGTAGAGGACGTGGCCGGGTTCGGCGAAGGCGAGGAGCGCGGGCAGGGCGCTGGGGCTGGCGGACAGAGCGGTGTCGAAGAAGAACCGCTTGAGGTCGGACAGGACGTCGTCGGCGTCCCGGTCGGGGTCGGTGGCCAGGGGCGTCAGGCCGGCGAAGCGGTAGGCGGCGTAGGGCAGGAAGCCGCCGCCGTGGGCGAGGATCACGCGGACGTCGCGGTGGCGGCGCAGGACTCCGTTGAGCACCAGGTTCAGTGCGGTGCGGGTGGTGTCGAAGACGAAGTCGGCCAGCGGGGCGGGGGTGCCTGGCAGCCGGGGCATCGGCGGCTGGTTGGGATGGACGAAGACGGTGGCCCGGCGGCGGTCGAGTTCGGCCCAGAGGGGTTCGAAGTCGGGGTCGCCCAGATAGCGGCCGTGGACGTTGGACATCAGCACCACGCCGTCGGCACCCAGGGTGTCCAGGGCGTGGACGGCCTCGGTGACGGCCGCGTCGACGTCGGGCAGGGGGATGCCGGCGAAGTGACCGAAGCGGTCGGGGCGGTCCTTGACGACCTCGGCGCCGTACTCGTTGACTGCGCGGGCGAGGGTGCGGGCAGCGGCGTCGGAACCGAGGTGGACGCCGGGGGCGGTGACCGAGAGCACGCCGGTGGCGATGGATTGCCGGTCCATCATGGCGATGGCGCTGCTCGGGCTCCAGGCCGGGACGGGCCAGCCGCCGGAGTCCAGGCCGCCGGCGGCGAGGGCGTCGGCCCAGACCGGCGGGACGATGTGCTGGTGGACGTCGATGCGGGCGGGGAGGTCCATGGCCCTTGCTCCGTTCCCTCTTCAGGAGTGCGCTTGTCGAGGAAGGTATTCCGCGAATCCGCGGCGGGACGCGTCTGACGGGACATCCCTGGCCGGGCACGGCGGCTCACGCCGAGGTGCCGGGCTCGTCGCTCAGGGCGTTTCGGAGGTCCGCCGCCGGGAACGGGGTCTGCTTGCTCCGGGTGAGCAGCCGGTGGTGGAAGTCGTCGAGGAGGAGCGCGGACCGGGCGTGCCGGTCGAGGAGAGCGGCGATCCGAGCCGGCACGTCCGGTCGGTGGCCCGTGGTCCAGGCGCGGAGGAACGCCTCGGGGGTGCTGCCCTCGCACAGGTCGGGGAGCGCATGGTGGCGTAGCAGATGCCAGAGAACGTAGCAGCGGTCGTAGACGAGGTGGTCCGTCAGGAAGTCGGCTTCCTGGGGCGAGAGGGCGAAGTCGCGGCTCAGGGCGAGGCCGAAGTCGGCGAAGTACACCTGCCGGCCGTCGGTCAGCAGGTTGGCGAAGTGCGCGTCGAAGTGCACCAGTCCACGGGAGCTCAGGAAGTCCGCCCCCTGGGCCACTTCTTCCGCCGCCCAGGAGAAGTGCGCGCCGGGTTCCGACGCGGGATCGGTCGCCGTACGGGCGTCGGCGAGCCAGGCGGCGAGGCTCTGGGGCACGTGCTCCAGGAAGAGCACCAGACTGGCGGGGGCGCGGCCGATCGCCTCCAGTCGGCGGCGTACGGCGGGCGCTCCTTCCCAGTGCGCGACAGCCCCGTCGATGCCGCCGAACGCGTCGGCGAACCCCTGCGGAGGGTCGTCGGGCAGCACCCGCCAGTGGTACAGCAGGGGGAAGCCGGTGTGGGCGCCCGTCAGGACCCATCCGGTGGTCAGCAGGTGTGCGGCCAGTTCGCGCCAGGCGCCGAACCCGGCGGAGCCGATCCCGTACTGGTACGAGAGCGGCAGGTCGAAGAGGTTGGCGGTCGACCGCAGGTGTTCCGGGCGCAGTTCGAGGTCGGTCAGCGGGACCCGTTTGACGAAGACGCGCACCCCCTCGACGTCCAGTTCCGCCGCGCGGCCGCCGATACCGGAGCCCCGCGACGGGGCCGCGGCCACCGCGTCGCGAAGCCGACGATCGCTGAGCAGCGACAGCCGCGTTCCCACCGTCGCATACGTCGACCGGCGCGCCGCGCGCACCGACTCGCTCTCCTCCATCGGCAGCTCCCAGGTGACCGCACCGCACAACCCTCGGCGTCGCATCATGCCAGAGGGGTGGTGCCCCGCCCCGGTAGACCGTCCTCACCAGGAGTACCGGGGCGGGAGTCCGGAAGAGCACCGTGCGGAGGGCGTCCGGCGGATCGTCACACGCCGAGGCTCCGGGAACCAGCCTGCAGGGGCGATTCCTCGCGCAGACACTCGGGGCAGTTCACGGCCCGGAGCCATTCGACGACGTCGTCGTCCGGGTCGGCGTCGCCGCAGCGGGGCCACAACGCGGCACCGGTGGAACGGAGTTCATGAACGGTCAAGACGTCCTTGCCGACGGTCCCCGCGGTCACCAACCGGCCCTCGCGGTGTGATAGGCGAGCAGCCACTGGCAGTCCCGGGCGCGCTGGTGCACCTCGGCGTCCGCGGACAGTATTCCCTTCCCCAGGGGGTCGGCCATGAGCTGCTCGATCCGGCCGACTCGATGCCGGTCCGGAAGGTAACGGCCGGCTGTTTCATGGAGATCGGCGAGCAGCACCGCGACGTGCCCCCGCAGCGCCTCGTCCGTGGCGGCCAGTTCCTCCCGGCTCGGCCGGATCGAGCCGAAGCGGAGCGCTCGGCGGATCGTCTCGCTGATGGTCTCGACGTCCACCGGGGGCGGGCCGCTTGCCGCCGCTACCGTAGAACCTTGTTCACGCTCAGTGCCCATGCCTTCACCATAGGAGCGTGTGACCTGCGCCTCAATGACACTTTGCGGCGGCCCTCAGGGTAAGTGACAAGTCTCAGACGGGAACTGACAGAGCGTCTGCCAGGTCACGCATCTGCGGTGTCAGCGTGCGTCGCCTGCCGATCACGTCAGCCAGGATGTCCTGCGCGTAGCGTTGGCTGGTCAACCACTCCGGTGCCTGTTCCTGGATACCGGAGAGCGTGTCCACCGCCTCGGTGTACTGCCGCAGCAGCGTGTGCGCCTTGGCCACGTCGAGCCGGTGACGCCAATACTCCGTGCTGGCCTTCTGGCTTCCCTTGCCCCGTCGCGCCATTGCGACTACGCGGTCCGGCTGGTCGAGCACCACGTAACGCTCCGCAGCCTTGTAGCCGACCGTGGCCGGGCCCCATGTCGTCAGCCGGTCCTGCCCGCGCGGTAGTTCACGCCCGGTGAGGATCGATACCGACTGGGCCAGTCGCATCATGTCTGCGGCCTCGCCGCGACGGTTGTCCCTGAGGCACGCGGCCGAGGCTTGCAGAAGCAGCCAGCCCCACGCGGCGAGTTCCTCCGGAGTCGCACGGGAGATGCGGGGTTCGGTGTCGTCGGCCCATCGGGTGGCCAGCGTTCGGGCTTCCGCCAGACGCCCCTGCCGCACGAGGAGCCAACTCCACGTCGTGACGACGGCCGCGCCGCGGATCCGGTCGGGAGCGTCGTCCAACGCCCGGCGCAGTGCGCTTTCCGCCGCGTCGAACTCCCGCACCTGCGTCAGCGCCGATCCGGCGATCTGGAGGAGGTGCGCCCTGAGCGTTCTGGCCGGCCGGGAGTCGCCGAGGGCATCGGCGTCGCGTAGCGCCGGCCCCAGCAGGGTGGACAGTTCGGCGAGTCGGTTGGCGAAGTAGCTCTTCCGGATTGCGGGGAGCAGCGCCTGGACCCCTGCGATCGTGGGTTCTTCATCCGGCTCGACGGCCGGCGCCTCGACCGCCTGCCGGAGAGGCAACCACGGTTCGGAAGGTTCCGGGTGCTGAACGTCGTCACGATCCAGGAGTTGGCTCGTGTGCACCCGCATCGCGCGAGCGAGTTTGTGCGCCGTTTCCATGCGTGTCGTGTGCAGCTGCCCCTGCTCCAACTTCCTGATGAGCGACAGGGATACGCCGGCTGCGCCCGAGAGGTCCGACTGTGAGAGACCTCGCCGCTTCCTGATTTCCCGCATGCGTGTCCCGATGTGCGTGTCAGCGTGCTCAGGCATCATTGCTCCGTTCTGACCTCGACACTCAGAACGGTACGCCCTGGCGGGCCCGCGGCGCAGGGATCGGCCCCTCACCACCCGGTGGGGGGCCGAGTCCTTGCCCGCAGCCCGCTTGCGGTCTCCGCCGCACGGCTGCGGAAGGCGATGCGTCAGCAGCCGGCTCCGGCCGCGTCAGGCGTCAGTTGCCGCGCCAGATGTTGTCGAAGGCCGCCTGCTCGATGGCGCGGCGCTGCCGCATGGCCTCCAGTTCCATCAGTGCGCCGTTGACCGCGGCGAGCACCGTGTCGATGCCGTTGTCGTCCACGCTCGGCGCGTTGGACGTGACCTGGTCGTATGCGCCGCCTTCGCCCTCTCCCCCGCCTTCACGCTCTCCCCGGCCTGCGCCGACGATCTCGATGGCCGCCGCGAGGGCCCGGAGCCCAGTGACGGGGCCGCGGCCACCGCGTCGCGGAGCCGACGATCACCGAGCAGCGACAGCCGCGTTCCCACCGCCGAGGCTCCGGGAACCAGGCCGCAGGGGCGATTCCTCGCGCAGACACTCGGGGCAGTTCACGGCCCGGAGCCATTCGACGACGTCGTCGTCCGGGTCGGCGTCGCCGCAGCGGGGCCACAACGCGGCACCGGTGGAACGGAGTTCATGAACGGTCAAGACGTCCTTGCCGACGGTCCCCGCGGTCACCAACCGGCCCTCGCGGTGTGATAGGCGAGCAGCCACTGGCAGTCCCGGGCGCGCTGGTGCACCTCCGCGTCCGCGGACAGTATTCCCTTCCCCAGGGGGTCGGCCATGAGCTGCTCGATCCGGCCGACTCGATGCCGGTCCGGAAGGTAACGGCCGGCTGTTTCATGGAGATCGGCGAGCAGCACCGCGACGTGCCCCCGCAGCGCCTCGTCCGTGGCGGCCAGTTCCTCCCGGCTCGGCCGGATCGAGCCGAAGCGGAGCGCTCGGCGGATCGTCTCGCTGATGGTCTCAGCATCGACCGGCACGCAGGGCACCGTCTCGGCGGGCGTGGGCGCGCCCCGTTGGGGCGAGTGCGTGTCTCGGTTCGTCGTTTGCGCGTGGGCGCGCATCGGTGGTGGGGGCGTCTGCATCATCAATCCCTGATAGGTGTGGCTTGCCTCACAACCCCAGAGTGCCGACATGCCAAGGCCCCAACTATCAAAGGTATTTGATAGTTGGGGCCAATGCTTGACGCGGCGCTACATCACATGCCGATCCAGTGCGCGAAGTTGCTGAAGGAATCCGGCACCGACCGGTGGTGCGACGTCAGATCCTCCATCGTCTGTCGCACCACCGGGCTGTAGCGAGTCTGCTGCGGCGCTGCCACCCGCGCTCGACGCAGCGACGTATAGGCGTCGTCCGGCCGCCCCGACCACAACTGCGCCCGAGCCACTTCGGCGTGATGATGCCCGACTCGCGATGGTGGCAGAGTGCTGAGGTCCACCCCGCGAGCGGCCAGCACTGCCTCGGCATACTGGTCCATCTCGGCCAGGGCTGACACCCGGTGCAGAGTCACGTTCGCCGGGCCGAAGCTGACCCACAGCGCCTGTTCCACTGGGCCGGTTCGCTCGGCGATGCGCTCTGCCTCGGCCAGGTGCCCGGTGACGTCACCTTCGCGCTGGTCCCGCGCCGCCAAGATCGCGGCGCCGAGGTGGAGTTGCCCCGTCACGACGTCCCGCAAGAGGCCGCCCTCGGCCTGCTCGACCGTGCGCAGGCCCATTCCGATCAACCGTTTGCCAGTGGCGTATTGCGCGGACCGTAGATATGCCAAGCCCCGGAGGTACTGCCGCAGCGACCCGAGCACGGCATCCGACGCGCGGCCGGCGGCCCAATCCAGGCGGTCGAGGGCGAGCGTGGCGAGATCGGTGTACCCCAGCTTGGTCGCCACGTCGTAAGCCGTGCGGTAGACGCTGGCCAGCGTCCGCCACATCTCGTCCGACGGGGACGCATAAGCGGCAGACGTCGCCTCGTGGATCAGCGCCGGCAGATCGGCGGCGGCGCCCTTGATGTTCGCCTCCCGGACCTGCGCGCAGAGCTGGTCGGCAGCTGCGCTCAGGGCGATGTGCGAGCGTGGTTGGATCTCCGGGTCCACGCCGAGGTCGTAAACGTCCAGGGCCTCGCGGATGGGTTGAATCAGGCTGTCGAGCTGGTCGGCCCGCAGCTCCTCTATGTACGGCTGGCCGGTGATGTCCGCGGTGGAGAGGCCCATTGCGCGGGCGACGGCGCCGATGAAAGCGGGCGAGGCCGGCGCCTTCCCCTGTTCGACCTTGCTGACCAAGGACGTGGAGACATGGGCGCGTTGGGCCAGCCCGGTCTGGGTGAGGTGGTGAATCTGCCGGAGACGCGCTACACGCGCGCCGGTGTGCTCAGACGGTGATGCAGGCATACTGGACTCCGTTCTGACTCGACACCAGAACGGTACCCTCGGCCGGCCGAGGTGTGCAGCGAGCGGCCCCGCAGGCACCTGCGGGGCCGCCGCTGCGCAGGCGTCAGTTGCCGCGCCAGATGTTGTCGAAGGCCGCCTGCTCGATGGCGCGGCGTTGCCGCATGGCCTCCAGTTCCATCAGTGCGCCGTTGACCGCGGCGAGCACCGTGTCGATGCCGTTGTCGTCCACGCTCGGCGCGTTGGACGTGACCTGGTCGTATGCGCCGCCTTCGCCCTCTCCCCCGCCTTCACGCTCTCCCCCGCCTGCGCCGACGATCTCGATGGCCGCCGCGAGGGCGGCGAGGACCGGCTCCCCCGATGCCAGGCGTTGCGCCGCCGCAGACCGCTCCGGCGACTCGGCGAGCACGATGCGGTCCTTCCGGAAGGAGACGCCCCGGCGTTCCCGTCTGAGCAGTCCTTCCGTTTCGAGGTGCGCCAGATAGGTCGTGGACAGAGCGCGCCCCCGGCGCCACAGCCAGTCGTCGATCGTCTCGTACGGGGCCTCGCGGACCAGCGACGACGCGGCCTGCTCCAGCAAGGGATCGGCCATGGTGGGGTGGTGGCCCGGCACGATGCGCTCGTCGTCCAGGGTGAGCGCGTCGGCGCTGAGCAGGTCGATCGCCTCGGCTCCGGCGAGGGCCAGCGACAGGTTGCCTTGGGGAACGGAGTGGCCGGCCGTCACATCCGTGGCGATGAACGTCAGGTCTCGTGCTGTGGTCATGGATCCGGATCGCCTCGCGCTGGTCGAAGGGTCGTTCTCCTGCTCCGCGGCCCCCGTGGCGTGTGGGGCGCCGCCTGTCGGCTGGAGCGGTGCGCCCGTTCCCGGGGTCCGGGAGCCCGATGCTATCCGGAGAGGCCGAAGGGGGTCGGGAGGTGGTTCTCCCAGATGCGATGGGAGTGCTGTTCGGGATAGGGGACGGTGGTGGACCTGGTGTCCAGGACGCGGGTGAGTCGGCGGTCGGGGCGGTGGGCGGCCCATCCGGGGGTGCCGGTGGTGGCGAAACGGATCCATGCCTGGTGGAGTTCCCGGGACACCGCGCGGGCCTCGGGGGCGGGTGGGTCGCCGAAGAGATCGCGGGCGGTGGGGCTGTCCCATGAGCTGAACGCCAAGGGGACGTCGAGGCTGTGGCAGGCGCCGAGGGCGCCGCCGAGAGCCGGTGCGGCCAGGCACAGCTCGAACAGGAACGAGGTACCGCCGGCCGCGGCGTTGGCCCGGGCCAGGTGCAGTGACGGCATCCGGAAGAGGGCGTCGGAGTACACCGTCTCCAGCAGTTCGCTCGGGGTGGCTTGTGGGGCGGCGGCGCGGTAGCGGCGTGGTCCGTCCGGTGCCGGGGCGAACAGGTCCAGGGCGGTGCGGGCCTCCTCGTCGGTGAACCCGCCCGCCCGTCCGGCCATCACGCTGAACAGGCGGAACTCATCGCGCGTATGGCCCACGAGGAGTTCGGTCCCGGTCGCGCGGCCGTGGGTCAGCGCGGCCCAGGGCGTTTCGGCAAGGACGTCACCGTCGAGGACGGGACAGACGGCGACACCGGTCTGGGCGAGCCGGCCCCAACGCGCGTACCGGGCGGGGAGATCGGCGCTGAGGGAGGTGAGCGCTTCGGCCAGGCGGGCGGGGGCGACCTCGGCGAGGGCGGCGGCGGTGGGTGCGGCGCCGAGCCGGTCGGCGAGGGCGGTGGCGACCTCTTCGGCCAGTGCGCGGGTGCAGAAGTTCCCCGGCACCGAGTGGGTGAGGGCGCGTCGGAACAGGCCGCGCGCCGGTGCCATCGTCAGCAGGGCGGCGATCGATCCCGCCCCGGCGGACTGTCCGGCGACGGTGACGTGCCGCGGATTCCCGCCGAACGAGGCGATGTTGCGCTGGACCCACTCCAGCGCCGCGAGCTGGTCGAGGAGTCCGCGGTTGGGCGGTGCACCGTCGAGGAGCGTGAATCCCTCGGCGCCGACACGGTAGTTGAGGCTCACCACGACGAGCCCCGCCGCGTTCAGGTGGGTCGGGTCGTACATGGGGTCGGCGGCGGTTCCGGCGAGGTAGCCGCCGCCGTGGATCCACACCAGGACCGGCAGCCCCGCGGAGCCGGGGTCCGGCGTGCTGACGTTGAGCGTCAGCCAGTCCGTGTTCTCCCCCGTGCTCGCGCGCACCGGCCCGGACTGCGGCACCGCGGGGCCGAACTCCGTCGCCTGCCGCGTCCCCGTCCAGGGGTGAGGGGGTACGGGCGCCGCGAACCGGAGTGCGCCGACGGGTGGTTGGGCGTAGGGGATGCCGCGGAACACCGCGTTCCTCTGGTCCCAGCGGCCCTGCACCGTACCGTCCGCGGTCCGTACCGTGGGCTGTTCAGGCATGTCGCTTCCTTTCGCAGGAGACCTCCAGCGTTATCGGCCATCCGTATTATGTCAACCGTATGGGAAAAAGGGAGGGTGCTCCGCGCGGGTCGGCGAACGGTGCGGGAAGGCGTGTGGGGGCGAGGACCAGCGGTCCCCGCCCCCACGCGGGGCTCATCCGGCTACGGTCAACTCGCCGTCGTACGGCGGTCGATGACGGTGCGCAGTTTGCCGCTGGTGCGGGTCCGCTCGAAGGCGGAGGTGGCGGCGATCTCGACCGTGCAGGTGAGCAGTTCCTCCGGGCCGACCGCCGAACCGAGTTCGGTGATGTGGGTCAGCAGTGCGGTGCGGGCCACGTCCGGATCCGGTGCGTAGGCGCCGTCCAGGCGGACGATGAGGTGCTCCCGGTCGGCCTGTGACGTCAGGAGGAGCTGCAACTCGCCGCGGTAGCCGAGGTGTTCCTCCGCGGCCTGGGTGAAGCGGCGGTAGTTGAAGTGGTACGAGCCCATGCGGAACACATCGCCGTACCGTCCCAGGAGTTCGATGCGCGGGGTGTGGCTGCCGCAGGGACACACGCCGTCGACGGCCCGGCCCATGTCGCCGATCTGGTAGCGCTCCAGGCGCTGTCCGGCCCGGGTGCGGGTGGTGAAGACCAGCCGGCCCGGCTGCCCGGCGGGCACCGGACGGTCCTGCTCCGGGTCGAGGATCTCCAGGGTGTGCAGGTCGGTCAGGACGTGGTGGACCGTGCCCTGGGCGTGGGTGCACTGGTAGCCGAGCGGGCCCAGGTCGGTGCTTCCGTAGGCGGCCGACCGGATGACCTCGACGCCGAAGTTCTCGGTGAGGATGCGGCGTTGTTCGGTGGTGAAGTGCTCTCCACCGTAGAACACCTTGCGGATGCCGCCGTAGGCGCGCAGCCGCTCGCCCTGTGAGTGGAAGAGCTGCCACAGGTAGGAGGGCATCCCGAAGACGGTGTTCACGCGGTAGGCGACCAGCGCCTTGGCTATCGCCTCGTAGTCGAGGCCGGCGGCGATGGGGATCTGGGTGGCCTCCAGGCGTTCGAGGATGGAGAAGAAGCTGATGAAGCTGCCGTACATCTCCCCGCAGTAGAAGAGGTTGGCGGCGCGGTCGCGGGACGGGTCGAAGCCCGCGGCGAGCAGCCCGTGCGCGGAGGCGCGCATCTGGGTGTCGTAGTCGTCGCAGGTGAAGACGGACAGGGCCGGGGCTCCGGTGGTCCCTCCGCTGTGGAAGTACAGCTGGGCGTTCCGGGGTGCGAGGGAACGCAGTTGCTCCTGGGCCTCCGCCTTGCCCATGAGCGGACCGGTGGGCGGTGCGGGCGTGACGGCCGGGGCGATCAGGTCGTCCAGGCACGGGGTGGTGGCGAAGACGTCCTCGGGGGCCTGCACGCTGACGCGTCGGCTGTAGCGCTGGAGGGCGTAGACACCGTCGTGGGGCTCGCCGTGGTAGCTGTCGAGCATGGCGCCGAGCGGGGTGACGCGCTCCACGCCCGCGGTGATGAGCGTCCTTGCGAGCTGCGCGACGTCCGCGCGGTCACCGGCGACCGAGGCGGTCTGGAGGTAGCGGCGCATCGGTCGCAGGGTGGCGACGATGTCCCGGCGGGGCAGCGGCTTGATCCAGACGGTGCGGTGCAGCGGGGAGGCGGTGAGGGCGGGGCGGGTGTCGGCGAAGACCCGCCAGCTCCCGTCGTCGGCGGTGATGACCTTGGTCAGGCCCAGATGTTGCTCGGCCCGGGTGACCAGCTCGGTGGTGGTGATCTCGGCCTGCTCGGCGGGGTCGGACCCGTCGGTGGGCGGGGCCGGGAAGGTGCCGGAGACCTCCTTGAGCACGATGGCGAACTCCTCGGCGAAGGCGAAGAGTTGTGAGGCCGTCGCGGCGGGCGCGTCCGGTTCGGTGTCGAGGTAGACGACCTGCGGGCTGGAGCATGCCTGCTGTTCGAATCGGCAGACGTCGGCGGCCAGCGCGGTGAGGGCGGAGCGGTCCGCCCAGGCATCGCGGGTCAGATAGGCGAACGAGATCTTGTGTCCCCAGGCGATGAGGCGGCAGCCGGGCGGGACGAGTTCCGCGACGCCTTCCACGGCGCCCTCGCCGCCCCAGACGGCCACGGCGTCCGCGGGCGCGCACAGCAGCCGCATCAGGTCCTGGCGGCTGGAGGGGAAGCGCAGGGCGACGATCCGGCGGGCGAGGGCGCCGGTGGGGTCGGCGGCGGCGAGTTCGGCGAGCAGGTGCTGGGCGAGCGCGGTGTCGCTGCTGCTGGTCTTGAGGACGTTGACGTTGCCCGCGAGGAGGCCCTCCACGACGCTCAGGGGGGCGACGCCGGCGGCGTTGCCGGGGGCGATGTGGACGAGCAGGCCCACCGGTGCCCATGCCTCGTAGACGGTCTCGCGGGCATCGGGGCGGGTGAGGCGTTCGGGGCGCAGCCCGCCGAGTTCGCGCCGCAGTTTGCGTTCCAGGGCGGGGCGGGTGAGGGCGTCGGCGAGTTCGGCGAGGGTGGCGGCGGCCTCCTCGCGGTCGGCGTCCGCCGCGCCGCCGGCGTCGGCGCCGGTCAGGTCGGCCATGAGCCGGGCGTACAGCTCGCCGTCCGGTTGCCGAAGGGCGTGGCTGACGGTGTCGCAGGCCACCAGGACCGTCTCGGTGGACAGCGGCTCGGCCAGGGCGGCTTCGACGAGGGCGGGCAGCTCCGCGAGCCGCCCTGCCACCTGGGCGTCTTCGATGAACGAGCCCTGCCAGTAGTGGAGTTCGCGGGTCATGACATTCCCTTCAGGAGTTCGGCGGCGGCCACCGCGCAGCTTCGGTTGCGGCTCACCCCGGCGCGGCCGTGGATGGTGAACCACGGGGTGTCCAGGGAGCAGTCGCAGGAGTCCCCGGGGTGGAGTGAGGCCAGGTCGCCCATCACGACGCTCTGCGCCGGGACCGAGGTGATGTACGGGGAGACCAGGTGGAGGTAGCCGGGCCGGTCGTACGGCAGGGGCTGCAGGGTCCGGGTGTCCCGGATGGCGACGCGGGACCAGACCGGTACGTGGAGGCGGTGGTGGGTGCACTCGATGTAGGGCACGCAGTGCTCGACGGAGCCGTAGGTGTCCCTGATCCGCTCCGGCGGGATGCCCAACTGCCGGGTGACCTCGGCGTAGAAGTCCTCCTTGGGGATCCTGCGGTCGGCGTGGCCCTTCCAGCCGCCGCCGAGGAGCACCAGGGAGCCGGGCGGGAGGTCCAGGGGCGGCATGCCGGCGGCGCGCATCCGCTCCAGGGTGAAGTGCAGGAACGCCGGGAAGCCCAGGATGCGTACCGGCAGGCCGTCCTCGGCGTAGCGGCGCAGGGCGTCGATGGTGCCGTGCACGTCGAACTCGTGGCCGGTTCCGGTGTGGCGCAGGGCGTGGGTGGTGTGCCGGGCCGGTGCGAAGTCGCACAGGTAGTTGTCGGTGAAGGAGGTGCCCACCCGCAGGTCCGGTGCGGGTTCGTAGCTGTAGAGGAGGTAGTTGACGGGCTGGTCGGGGGTGATCCATCCGTAGTGGTCGAAGATCCGGGCGACCATGCGCTGGGCGGAGCGGATGGTCCACCGGTCGTAGAACATCTGGGACTTCTGACCGGTGGTGCCGGACGAGGTGAGGTGCAGGAAGACCTCCTCGCGCGGGATGGAGAGCACCTCGTGCCGCTTGAAGAAGTTGGCGTGCAGCAGCGGGGTGCGGATCTGCGCGCCGACGGTCGGGGCCGGGGTCTTAGGGGTGTCCGCGAGGAGGGACCGGAAGAGGTCCGAGCGCCCGGCGTGCCAGGCGTGGGACTCGGCCATCGCGGCCTCGAACAGGGCGTCGGCCTCGGGGCCCGTGGTGTAGGGCGCCGGGAGGTCGCAGAGGCGTTGGACGTGGGCGAGGGCCTCGGTGTCGGGGACCTCGACGGGGGCGAGATGGGGGTTCATCGGGCAACCTCGTGCTGGGGCAGATAGGTCGACGCCCAGGCGGTCAGGTACGCGCTCAGGTAGGGCTGGATCAGCGGGCTGACGGCTGTGGTCCGGAAGTCGATCTGGCGGTCGGTACGGGAGAGGACGACGTGGTCCTGGAAGCGGTCGCCGACCCGGCGCATGGCCGGGTAGCAGGCGCTGGGGACGAACCCGGCGCTCAGGAACGCGTGCAGCCCCGCGGTGTCGGACAGCGGCACCAGCGTCTCGACGTAGTCGGCGCCGGCCCGACTGAGCGTGGCCATGAGCGAGTTGAGGGCTCCGGCGGCGGCCGACGGGTACGGGTGCACCGCGACGAGGGCGCAGCTGCCGGCCGCCGGGTCGAGGGCGGCGTAGATCTCGAAGGCGCCGTCCGGTGCCGTGAGGACGGTGTTCGGGCTGCACAGCGGGGTGTAGGCGCCGGCCGGGTCGGGGAAGAGCTCGCGGAAGCGGCGACGGACGAACCCGGGGGCGTTGATCACTTCCAGGGGTGTGTGGGTGCGGGTGGCCGCGGGGGCGGTCAGGGTCGCGGTGCCGGCCGCCGCGGTGGCGGTGGCGGTGGCGGTGCCGCCGGCCGGTGAGGACGCCGGCGGGGCCAGGTCCTCGGTGGCCGGCGCGTGGGCCGCGAGGTAGGGGACGCCGGTGCTCTCCTCGGCCGCTTGCAGCAGGGGCGCCACTGCCCGGGGGACGGCAGTCGCCTGTTCCCGGCGGTCCAGTACCCCTTCCGCGTAGCAGGCGAACAGGGCCAGGGTCTCGCAGCCCGACACGTCGGCGGCGTTGGGCAGCAGGCCCAGCGGGCGGTAGCCGTTGCGGGCGACGACGCGCTGGGGTGCCTGGGTGACCATGCGGACGGTGGTGTAGAGGGAGTCCAGGGCGCCGGTGGCGAAGGCGTCGGCGGTGACCGCGCCGGTCAGCCGGCCGGCCAGGCCGCCCTGGCGGTGGCACGGGTGGACGGCGAGGCCGACGAGCTTGCCGAGGCGGTTGCCGCGGTCGGTCTGGACGACCACGGAGCCGGCCAGTTCGCCGGTGTCGGTCCGGCGCGCGGTGAGCCAATGGCTGTGCGGATCGGTGATCAGGCGGTGCATCACGGCCGGATCGCTGCCCAGGGCCACCGGGTAGCCGTGGCCGTAGACGTCGAAGTAGAGCTGTCTGAGTTCGGCGATGTCCTGGGGCGTCGCCGGTTGGATGGTGCTGTTCACCGGGCCTCCCCCAGCGGTGCGTTGCCGGCCGCGGCCGCGGCGGGCACGGCCGGCTCGGGCGCCGGCGCTCCGGACACCGTCGTGGCGTCCTCGCCGTCGGCGTCCTGCGGGGCCGCACCGCGCCGGCCGTACCACCACAGCGCCGCGGCGAGCGGGATCAGCCCGGCGCCCTGCACCAGGCACAGGGTGCGCGGCGAGAGGTGGTCGCCGAGCGCGCCGAAGACGAGGGAGGACAGCGGGAAGGTGGCGCCGAGGAGCCCCTGCATCATGGCGAAGAACCCCGGCTTGTCGGCCGTCGGGACCAGTCGTTGGAACAGGGCGACGAACCGCACGCCGATGACTCCCACGCACCAGCCCGCCACCACCAGGGCCACGACCGCCGCCGGGCGGTCGGCGAGCACGCCGGGGGTGCCCAGGGCGACGGCCATCAGCGCCAGGCAGGCCCCGCCGATGGTGGTCGGGGATCCCGGCAGTCGTGCGCCGGTGAACGACCCGAGGAGGGTGCCCAGGCCCAGGGCCGTTTCCAACGCGGCCACGGTGGACCCCTGTGCGTGCAGCACGTTCCGCGTATACAGGGGCATGACGACGTAGACGGCGGTGGTGAAGACGTTCACCGCGGTGAAGCAGAGCAACACCCGCCGGATGAAGGGATGGTCGCCCAGGATCTGACGGAGCGTCCGCTGGGCGGGGGCGTCGCCGGACGGGGCGGTCTCCCCCGGTGCGGTGGCCTCCCGGGGGAAGCGGGTCAGGAACACCAGCACGGCGGCCAGGAGGTACGCGCCGCCGCAGCCGGCCACGATGCCCGTCAGGTCCCAGGCATCCACCACCAGCGGTCCGAGCAGTCCGCCGGCCAGGCCGGCCAGGGACTGGGTGGCGAGTTCGAAGCCGGTCGCGGCCTCGATGTCGGCGTCGTCGACGAGTTCGGGCACGGAGGTGGTCAGGCACGGGTCGAAGAGTGCCTGGCAGCCGGCCAGCAGCAGGGCGGCCGCGTACGCGAGGAACGCCGGGGGTGCGGCCAGCGAGGTCCATCCGGCGGTGACGGCCGCGACCAGGCCGGCCACGGCGGCCGCGGAGGCCATCACCGTGCGGTGCGGGCGGCGCGCGATGACGCGGGCCACCAGCGGGGCGAGCGCCACCGCGGGCAGTGTGCTCACCGCGAGGAACGCCCCGGAGGCCAGGCCGCGGCCGTCGCCACCGCCGGTGGCGTGCCCGACCAGCCACCACACCACACCGACCTGGAACATCCGGTTGGCCGCCTGGGTGAGCACCTGTGCCGCCCAGACGGTGCCGAAGGCCGGGTTGCGCAGGACGACCGGGAGTCGGCGCGGAGCCGGGTTCGCGGTCATGCGTGCGGCCGTTCGTCGATGACCCGCGTCAGCTTGCCGGTGCGCGGGTTGACGATCAGTTGGCCGTGCCCCACCCATTCCACCGCTATCGGGTGGATGCGTTCGGCGTCGACCTCGTCGGCGTACATCGGGCGGGCCGCGCCGATCTCCTTGACGATGGCGGCGGCCAGGTACGACAGTTCGCTCGGCTCGCCGTCCTCGCCGGTCGCCGCGCCCGCATCGAGCCCCGGACCGCCGTCGACGGCCAGCCGCAGCACCAGTCCGTCGCGGCCGTCCCAGCGGCGCACGACCAGCTGCATGCCGATCACCAGGCCGGCCGGGTCGGCGGCCCGCACCAGTTCGTGCACGTCCTGGGTGTACAGGGACACCGCGCCCATCCGTACGCCTTCCTCGGTCCGGCCGAGGATGCGGAAGTGTCCGGCGGCGATGTCGGTCCATTCGGCGCGGTCGCCGACGGGGTACCGGATGATGGGCATCAGGCGGCGGCGCAGGTCGGTGACGACGATGCGTCCCGCGACGCCCTCGCGGGTCAGCGGCTCGCCGGTGTTCTCGTCGAGGATCTCGACGGCGGTGTGGGGCGTGAACGCGCGGTGGAGGCGGGGGTCCGGGCCGGGGACGGCCTGGCCCAGGAGTCCGGAGTCGACGCCGGCGTAGCCGATGGAGCGGGCCTGTGCGTGCGGGAACGCCTTGCGCAGCAGCGGCCGTTGGTCCTCGAAGAGTCCCTCGCCGCCGAAGAACAGGATCTCCACCTTGGGGAGTTGGCGCCCCTCGCGCACGAGGTGGTCGGCCAGGCCGCAGAGCGTCGTGGTGGTGCCGGCGACGACGTCGACGTCGAACTCGTCCAGCGTGTGCACGGTCGATTCCAGGGGCGCGGCGCCGCCGATGGGCAGTCGCAGGTTGGCGACGGGTGCCCGGTGGAGGGAGTCCAGGATGAAGTTGAAGCTTGCGTAGAGTTCGCCGGCGTAGAAGAGGTCGGCGACGCGGTGGCCGGGGCGCAGGCCGGCCTCGACGAGTCCTTCACCGAACGCCGAGGTGAATTCTCGCCATTCATCGCGGGTATAGACGGAGAACTTCGGTGCCCCGGTCGTGCCACCGCTCTTGAAAACCACGGCCTCGTCGAGCGGGCCGGTCAGGAGGCGGTTGTCGCGGGGCGTATTGGCCCGCCAGAATGCGTCGTGCGGGATGACGGGGAGTTCGGTTAACTCCTCCACCCTGTCGGGTAGGCCCGCGTAGAGCTCACGGTAGAAGGGTGAGTTGGCGCGCACGAAACGTATGAGTTCCGTTAAATTTTGAACAGGCATTACTTTCCTGCTTTACGGCATTCGGAAGAACCGGAACCGCGGGGTGAGCGGCGCCAGTTCTTGATGTTCATCAGCTGCGAAACGGCATGGGGATGCCCGGTCGGGGTGCCCCAACTGCCACTTCACACGGGGGGTACTTCAGCGGTGATGTTATGCCATGAAAGTTGTTCCAACTAACACGCACTGTCCCCGTGGACGGTATTTTCCCCAACCGAGATCACGCCGGGTGCCGTGTACACGCATCAGGTTCCGCTATTCGCGGTGACGTACCTCACCATCAGGCTTTCGAAGTGAACGGCAGCGGCGGCGACTTCCACCCACCCCTCTCATTGAATCTCAGTCAATAGCCACCGGGGATAGTGCACGAACCGGCCACCGACAAGGCCGATAAGAGCTGTGCGGCCGGGCTGACCGAAATCAGATATCGCCCTGCACCAGGGCGTGCAGATGCTCGTCGTGCCAACCGTCCGCATGCAACAGGGCGCTGCGCAGGGTGCCTTCGAGGGCGTATCCGGCCTTGGTCGCGACCCGGCAGGACGCCTGGTTGGCCACCGAGTGGCACAGCCGCAACCGATGCAGACCGAGGTCGTCCAGGGCCCACCGGCTGACACGCTCGACCGCCTCGACCGCGATCCCGCCACCGCGGGCCGGCGGCAGAATCCAGTAGACGATCTCGGCACCGCCGTTCCTGAGGTCGATGTCGCCCCATCCGATGAGCCCGACGGCCTCGCCACCCGGCCGCGCGATGGCCCACATCGCACTGAGCTCGGCCCGCCAGCGTTCACGCATCGCCTCGATGCGCTTGCGGGCCTGGTCCGTTGCCTCCACCCCCAGGCGGTTCCACAGACGGATCGCCGGATCCTGGCCGGCGGCCACCAGGGCGTCGGCGTCGGAGAGCTCCCAGGGGCGCAGCTCCAGACCACACGGCAGACCGAGCACCGGCTGGGCGCGCCGGGCCATTTCGCCCTCGGGGACGACGGGGGCAGGGACGGGCGGAAGGTTCGTCATTGCGGCATCGTGCCACATGCCCAACTACACGGCCTCTGAGACTCGTTACGTTGTTTGACCAGGCATGCCCGGTCGAACACGCCCCGCCTTCCCTCGGCCGCCGGAGCGTCAGAGACCCGAGCCCGGAAGCCCGGCACCGGGCCTCCCCCACGCCGCCGGGCGACCGACCGCCTCGCACGAACCCACCCACCGCATGCGGCCGTTGCGGAATCAATGGCTCCGCTGGACACCGTCTGGCCGACCGGCTAATTTTTTGGCCATGCGGTTAGAAAATGGTCCGAGCGGCCAACTCGGCGACGGGAACAGCGGGAAGACGGAGCCGGAGCGCTCGCTCATCGAGAAGGTGCGTCGGGCCCAGATCATCGAAGCCGCCATCGAGGTCATTGCGGAACGGGGGTTCGCAAAGGCCTCGATGGCTCAGATCGCGGCACGGGCCGGTGTCAGCAAGGGCGTGATCTCGTATCACTTCGCGGGCAAGAACGAGCTGGTCGAGCGGACCGTCGAGCAGGTCTACGACGGTCTCGGCTCCTTCGTCGCCGCCCGGCTCGCGGGGCAGACCGGCACGGCCGCCTGGCTGCGCGTCTACATCGGCTCGATCGCCACGTACATGGCCGATCACCGCTCCCAACTCACCGCCCTCGGCGAGATCTTCGTCAACTTTCGCGCCGAGGACGGTGGGCTGAGGTACGGCCCCGATTCCAGCGAGCCGCTCTACGCCCACGTCGAGAGCGTGTTCCGCGAGGGCCAACAGCGCGGGGAGCTCCGGGCGTTCGACGCCCGCGTCATGGCCGTCACGCTGCAGGGCGGGATCGACGACATGTTCGCGTACTGGAGCGCCCATCCCGAGCACGACCTGATGGCGCACGCCCACGAGCTCACCGACCTCTTCTGGCACGCCACCCGAGCGGACAGCCGGGCGGCGGGCCAGGCAGCCGACCAGGCGGAGCGCCGGGTCGAATCCTGAACAGACCACCGAACGGGGGAGACAACCGATGGCACACGACCTCGGGCGGGCGATAGCGCCCGCCGGGACACCCGATCCCAGGCCACCGCGCCTGTACTACATCGACAACCTGCGCATCGCGCTGACGGCACTGGTGGTGCTGCACCACACCGCCGTCACCTACGGCAACATCCCCGCCTGGTACTACACCGAGCCCGCCAAGGACTGGACCGGACTGGCGCTGGACGCCTTCGTCGTCCTCAACCAGGCGTTCTTCATGGGCTTCTTCTTCATGATCGCCGGGTACTTCACCCCGGCGTCGTACGACCGCAAGGGTCCGCGGCCGTTCCTCCGGGACCGGCTCAGGCGGCTCGGCATCCCGCTGCTCGTCTTCCTGGTGCTGATCCGTCCGGTCACGGACTTCGGCGGCTTCCTCCATCTGCGGACCGTCTTCGCCGCGCGCGGTGACGCCCTCCCCTACTGGATCTACTACCTCGTGAGCTGGGACCCGGGCCCCCTGTGGTTCGCGGAGGTGCTCCTGGCGTTCGCCCTGCTCTACGTCCTCGTCCGCCGTCGGGCCTCCCGGCGCCACGGGCTCGGGGCCGCGGCCGGCGGGCCCGCGGCCGGCGGGCCCGCGGCCGGCCCGCCGACGATCGACCGGCCGATGCCGCGGCCGCTGCGGCCGCGCGCCGTCGTCCTCTTCACGATCGGGTTGGCCCTCGCCACGTACGGCTGGCGCGTCCTCGTGCCGAACGGCGTGTCCGTCCCCTTCCTGGGCCTGCCCACCCCCGGCTACGCGGTGCAGTACGCGAGTTTCTTCGTGCTTGGCGTCCTCGCGCAGCGGCGCGGCTGGCCGCAGTCCCTCTCCCGCCGGACCGGCCGCCTCGGCTTCGCCGTCGCGACCGTTGCGACCCTCGCCTACCTGCCCGTCCTCGTCACCGCGAAGGACAGCAGGGCGTTCGACGGCCACGGCACCTGGCAGTCACTGGCCGCGGCCGCCTGGGAGTCCGCCTTCGCGGTGGGCGTCGTCCTCGGCCTGACCGTGCTCTTCCGCGAACGCCTCAACCGCCAGGGCCGGTCGGCCGCCTTCCTCTCCCGTCACGCCTTCGCGGTGTACGTCCTGCACGCACCGGTGCTCGTGGCGCTCGGGCATGCCTTCGGCCGGCTGCACGCCCCGGCCGTCGCCAAGTTCGCCGTCGTCGCGGTGCTCGCCCTGCCGTTGTGCTGGGCCCTGGCATACCTCGTCCGGCGCCTGCCGCGGGCGGATCGGGTGCTGTAGCGCGGAAATGCAGGAGCGGGCCCGCGTGCGGCGCCGCCGCACTCGTGCCATGGGTGTCGGTTTCCGGGTGCGGCGCGCCGGGCCTCGCGCGGTTGCTGCGCACGGCCCGGCGCATTCGATCCTCGCGGCGGACGAGGAACTGCCGTGCTGGGCAGGCCGGTTGGGCTCATCGCGGTGGGGCGGCTGCGGCCTGCCGTTCGGCCTGGGCCCGGTACAGGCGGCGCAGCCGTACCACGCCGAGGTCGTGTTGGTAGAGGTTCTCGTGCCGGTCGGCGTCGGCGGGCAGGGCCTCCAGCATGATCCGGTCCTGTTCCAGGACTTCCCAGTGGCGTTCCTCGATGAGCGTCTTGTAGAGGAAGCGCCAGGTGTCGCGCTGCCAGCCCTGGACGCGGCGGTAGCGCCAGAAGAAGACGCCGGTGCGTTCGGCGTCGACCGGGCAGAGCATGCCGACGATGCCGAAGGGGCCGCCGGGGCCCGCGGAGGGCGGGTACGGGATGGAGAGGTCCACCCAGTCGACGCCGGTGCGGCACAGCTCGACCCAGTCGAAGTTGACGCCCCGCTGGTCGGTCTTCTCGAAGACGTAGCCGCGGTCGGTCCCGCGGACGCGGAACGTGGCGGTGGTGTCGCCGTCGTACAGGGAGTGGGACTCGCGGTGCAGGAACGCGCCGTGCATGGGGTCGAGGAGGTTCTCCATGATGAAGCGCCAGGGGGCGTTCCACTGCGCGTGGCAGAGGATCGGTTCGATGCCGGGGTCGTCGAGGGGGTCGGGGACGGTCAGTTCGACCGGTTCGGGGTGGGCGTCGTCGCCGAAGTAGGCGAGGATCGCGCCGGCGACCTCGCGGACCGGGAGCGAGGGGACGAGTTTCCGGCCTTCGAGGTGGCAGCCGGGGAGGCCGGGGACGGACGAGACGGTGCCGTCGGTCGCGACTTCGATGCCGTGGTAGCCGCAGGCGACGCGGTCCCCGAGGTGCTTGCCCAGGGACAGCGGGGCGCCGCGGTGCGGGCAGCGGTCGGCGAGCAGGGCGGGGGTGCCGTCGGCGCGGCGGAACAGCAGCCACTGTTCGCCGAGTGCGGTCACCGTGCGCATGGCGCCGGGGGCGACGGCGGACGAGGGGAGGACCGGGTGCCATTGGTTGCGCAGGCCGGTGGCGTAGATGTGGTCGACGGTGTCGCTGGTGGACAGGGGCATGGTCAGGCTCCCAGGCGGTGCATCTCGGCGCGGAAGGACTCCTCGGTCCACGGGGTGCCGTCGGGGGCAGGGATCTGACGTGCGTTCAATCCCGTGATGACATAGGCGAGTTCGTGGCCGTCGTGGGTGAAGATCTGTTCCAGGGTGGCGGCCAGTCTGCGTTCGTAGGGGGTGGGTTCGCGGGTGCGGGACTGGTGGGGGTCGAGGTGGGGCCGGGGGGTGGTGGTCATCGGGGCCTCCGGGTGGGGTCAGGGAGCGAGGACGAGGCGGGTGGACGCACAGCGCGGGACGCAGCTCTTCACAGTGGCGTTCGCGGGGTGTCCGGCGGCGCTGAACAAGAGGTCGCGGTGGGCGGGGGTACCGGCCGGCACCCGGGTCTCGCAGCTGGCGCAGATGCCGTCCCGGCAGGAGCTGTTGGGTATCTGTTCCCAGTGTCTCCGCAACCTCTCTGCTCGCGGAAGGAATCTCCATGGTGACTATGGCCGGCCGGCCCGGCGTGGGATCAGCGGGATCGATCGCCGCGAGGCTCGAACGACTGCCGCACTCACGCTGGCACATCAAGGTCCGTTTCCTGATCGGGGCCGTCACCTTCTTCGAGGCGTTCGACCAGTTGATGGCCGCCTCCGCGCTTCCCGTCCTGAGCCGGGAGTGGCATCTGACGACCGCGCAGGCCACGTTCGCGGTGACCGCCGGCTCGGTCGGCATGCTGCTGGGCGCGCTGGGGGCCGGTTCGCTCGGCAACCGGATCGGCCGGGTGCGGACCGTGGCGCTCGGGGTCGCGGTCACCGCGCTGGCCAGCCTGGCCGTCGCTCTCGCCGGTGGCATCGCGTGGTTCGCGTTCTTCCGGTTCGTCCAGGGCCTGGGCATCGGCGGCGTCGTCCCGGTCGCCGCCGCCTATATCGGCGAGATCGCGCGCTCGGACCGCCGCGGCCGCTTCGTCCTCCTCTACGAGATGGTCTTCCCGGCCGGGTTGACCGCCGCGAGCCTGCTCGCCGTCTGGGTGGTGCCGCACCTCGGCTGGCGGGCGATGTTCGTGGCCGGTGCGCTTCCCGTACTGCTCGCCGCGGCGCTCCCCCGGTACGTCGTCGAGTCACCGCGCTGGCTGCTGGCGCGCGGCCGGGCCGAGGAGGCCGAGCGCGCCCTGGCCAGGATCGAGGAGGAGGTGGCGCGCAGCACCGCCGCACCGCTTCCGGAGCCGGCCCCCGGCGCCGCGGCCGAGGAGGGCACGCGGGGACGCCTGCGGGAGCTGTTCGCCGGGCGGTATCTCCGGCGCACCGCGGTCGTTTCCGGCCTGTGGTTCGTGGCGTACTACGTCAACTACGGCATCGCCACCTGGCTGCCGTCGCTCTACACCAAGAACTTCGGGCTGGATCTGACCACCGCGCTGGTCTACACGCTGCTCGGGAATCTCGCCGGGCTGCTCGGCACGCTGGTGGTGGCGCTGGTGATCGACCGGATCGGCCGCCGTCCGGCGCTGGTCGTCGCGTTCGCCGGCACCGCGCTGGCACTGCTGCTCCTCACGCTGGTCGGAGCCGCCTCCGGCGGTCGGGTCGCGGTGTTCGCGTCCTGCACGGCGTTCTTCGTGTTCGCCGTCAACGCGGGGCTCTACCTCTACTCCCCCGAGCTGTACCCGACGCGCAACCGGGCCCGGGGCGCGGCCTTCGGTGGGCTGTGGAACCGGGCGGGCGTCATCCTCGGACCGGTTTCGGTGGGCGCGATCCTGGGGGCGGGCGGCGGTCTGGGCCTGGTCTTCGCCCAGTTGGCGGGCGCGGCGGCGGTGGGTGCGGTCATCGCGCTGTTCGCCGTCGAGACCAAGGGCAGGACGCTGGAGGAGCTCAACTCCTGACGCCGCGTCCGAATCAAGGCGTAGGTTCGCCCCAATCCTTGGGAGCGGAACTGGTCAAGTCGAGATCCCCGTGCTGGCATGCACCCGTCACCCACTCCTGGTGTGCCCGCGCCGCGGGTCCAGGACGACCGGAAGGAAGAGCCCATGCTCAGCACGCTCAGTGCTGGTGCCGCTGCGGCAGCCTTGCTCCTCGGTTCGGCATCCCCCACCGCACCGGTCCGATTCGGCGACGACCCGCCGACCGGGAAGATCACCATCGACGTCGCCACGGTCAACGGATCGGGCTGCCGCCCCGGCAGCGCCGCCGTGGCGGTCGCCCCCGACAACACCGCCTTCACCGTCACCTACAGCGAGTACCTCGCGCAGGTGGGCGGCGCCAGCAAACCGACCGACGCCCGCAAGAACTGCCAGATCGCCCTCAACGTGCATGTCCCGCAAGGCTTCACCTACGCCATCGCGCAGGCCGACTACCGCGGCTACGCCTCGCTCGCCTCGGGCGTGAAGGGCCTGGAGCAGGCGAACTACTACTTCCAGGGCCAGCCGGAAACGGCCCGCAAGGGCCACTCGTTCACCGGCCCCTACGACACCGACTGGCAGACCTCCGACCAGACCGACCTCGACGCGCTGGTCTACGCGCCCTGCGGCGAGGAGCGCTACTTCAACATCAACACCGAAATGCGGCTGGACGGTACCGGAGCGGACCCCAAGACCACCAGCTTCATGGCCATGGACTCCACCGACGGCAGCATCAACACCCTGTACCACTTCGCCTGGAAGGAGTGCCCCGCGCGCACGTAGCGGGGCGGCGTGAACGGCCGGTGTGGTGACCGGTCTTGGGCCCGCACGCGGCGGCGTGCGGGCCCTGCCCGTCGATGCGCCGTCGGGCCGCCGTCGGCACCCGCGGGCGGCGGGGCTGTCAGACCTGGATGACCTTGGGCCCCATGAGGTGGTAGCGGTGAGCCTCCGCGCAGGGGAGGCCGGTGCCGGTGACGATCGCCTCCAGGTCGCCCACCTCTCCGAAGCGGCAGAAGCTCGACGCCCCGAACTTGGTGTGCACCCCGGCGAAGACCCGGCGGCGCGCGACGCGGATGGCCTGCGCCTTGACCTCGCCGGCCGCCAGGTCGTGGGCGGTCAGGCCGTAGGTGCGCGAGATGCCGTGGGCACCGAGGTAGGCCAGGTCGATGACGAAGCCGGACAGCATGTGGACGGCACGGTGGTCGGCGGTGGCCATGGCGCCCGGGCGGACCTGGCCGCCGAGCAGCAGCACGGTGGTCTGCCGGCGCGTCGCGAGGGCGCCGACCACCGCGAGCGAGGCGGTGACCACCGTCAGCGGACGATCGTGCGGCAGCGCCTCGGCGATCAGGTACGGGGTGAAGCCCTCGTCGATGAAGACGGTCCGGGCCCCGCCGAGGAGTTCGGCGGCCGCGGCGGCGATCCGGGACTTCTCCGGAGTGTGGCATGGTGTCCCGAAGGTGGAAGCGGCCTCTAAGCCCGTCCTCGCCACGGGGTGGACCCCGCCGTGTTTCCGGCGCACCAGACCGTGGCCCTCCAGGACGTTCAGGTCCCGGCGGACCGTTTCCCTGCTGACGGCGAACTCCTCGGCGAGCCAGCCGACTTCGGCGGACCCGGCGTGCCGTACCCGCTCCAGCATGGCCTTGCGGCGGCCCTCAGCGTCCACGGTGCTCCTCCTGTGCTTCCGGTGCGGCGTGGTGCCGACCGGTCGGGTGCGGGTGTTGCGAACGAGCCTCGCCCCGGAGGGGCGGGCATGGTGGCGGCGGCGGTCCGTTGTGGCCATGAGCGGGCGGCGGGGTCCGGCGTCGCGCGGGCGGCCCGGCGGTGAAAACGGGCGCCAAGTGCACAGTCGGCGGGCCTGCCGGGGCGCAGGGTGGGGGTTCCGCTTGACTGCGGTGGCTCGTGGTCCGGGCCGGGTGTCCCGGTTCGGTCTTCGTTGTGACACAACGGGCGTGGCGCCGCAAGGTAAAGGAGGTGAACTGTGGTATGCGAGATGCGGAAGAATACTCATAGCAGGGAAAAGAGCCGTGGGGGGAGGGGGGTTACCGTAAGTATTTCGTTGGGGGTTCGCGGGTCCGTACGAGCGGCCCGAGGTGCGGGCCGCGGGGCGGCCGGGGGGCCGCAGAAACGGTTTGCCGGAAAGGGTCCAACGGTCGGGCCCAACGGCCCTTGACACGGCCCGACCGCATCTGATGGCAGAATTATTGCGAGCACGTAACGCGGGAATGCATAAACCCGTACCGGAGCCCGACGCGCCCGTGTCGCCGGGCTCGGCCTCACGGGAGGCGGTGCCGGCGACACGGGCGAGAGGGCGGTCGGTGGCAGCGGGCGGCGGCCCGGCCGGGGTCACTTGACGAAGTCGTCCACGACCTTCGGCGGCCAGGTGCCGACGTTCAGGATGCCCATCGAGTAGGCGCGGGAGACCAGCGCGGCGCGGTTGGGCACCCGCAACTTCCGCAGTAGTCCGGTCACGTGGTACTCCACGCCCTGGCGGCTGAGGTAGAGCCGCGAGGCGAGCGGGATGGTGGACAGGCCGGCCGCTATGCCCTCCAGGATCCGCGCGTCGATCTCGGTCAGGAACTTCTTCTGGCTGGTCACGACTCCGGCGTCGGAGGCACCGGAGTCCTCGGACGAGCTCATGAGGACCAGGATCGCGGAGACGTCCGGGGTCACGCCGGTGACCGCGGAGGCGGTGAGGGTGCCGGCGAAGGCCGCGTCCTCGGCGCCGACGGCGACCACGTGCGAGGCGAAGCGGTGGCGCTTGCCCTCGATCAGCCGGGAGAACTGACGCATCAGCGGCTGCTGCACGCTGGGGTGCATCAACTCCCGGAAGCTGCGGCCGCAGACGTCGCCGGCGGAGCTGCCGAAGCGGCGGAGGAACTCCTGGTTGGCCTGCTTGATGGTGAGGTCGCGGTCGAGGGACGCCATCAACCCAGGGCCCGCGGCTCCCCCGGCTGGTGCGGCCTGAGCGGATATCACGCCGCCGTTCTTCGTGTCAGTCGAGTCAGTGAGCTGGGCGCTGGTCACGAGACCGCCATCCTTTCGGATAACCCCCGTCATTTTCTGATTTCTAAGAAGCGGAATCTGAAATTCGATCGAAGATCGGTGCGAATCTTCGATCGAATCGCTTCGAAGAGTTTCAATTTCTAGAAACGGAGCGTAGTTAGCCCCAGCTCGACGCGTCAACGCGAGACATCTCCGCACCCCTAAATCCGTGGTCCGCACTTCACGGGGTTCGGTCCGCAAGAGCGAAGCTACGGTGGGACAAATCCGACCTATCGGGCATGACCGCGCACGGGCAGCGCCGCGCGCCGCTTCCGCTTGAGATTTCCCCGGATTGTTGTCATGCCCGAACGGGCACGGTGATGGCGGTCCGGCACGGACGGCACCGGCTGGGCGCGGTCGACGACGTGTCCAAAACGTGTCGCCGCGAACGTCACCGGCCCGGGAGCGCGTTCACCAGTTCACGTCGGCCGGAGACACCGAGCTTCCGGTAGACACTGGTGAGGTGCTTCTCCACCGCCCGGGAACTGACGCCGAGTTCGGTGGCGATGGCCTGGTTGGTCAGACCGCGCCCCACCAGGGACACCACACGCCGCTCGCTGGGGGTGAGGGTGGCGGTCGGTGGCACGGTGGCGCTGTCCAGGCCGTGCTCGGCGCGTTCGGCGAGCCACGGCACGCCGCAGGCCGCCGCGATCCCCGCCGCCTCCCGCAGCACCGACTCGGCCTCCGGGCCGCCGCGTAACCTGCGCCCGAGCACCACGAGGGTACGGGCGAGTTCCCCCTCGTAGGGCGAGCCGCGGAAGACGGCGACGGCCTCCCGCAGCAGGTCGAGTCCGTCGTCCTGGAGCAGCCAGCCCTTCAGCCGCAGGGCCCGTCCCAGGTTCGCCGGCGCGCCCCAGTAGCGGGCCCAGTCCAACTCCTCCTCGGCCAGGCGCAGCGCGGCGGCGCTCTCGCCGAGCCGCTGGTGCAGGCCGATCGCGTAGGGCCGCCACGGCAGCAGCGCGGAGTTGCACCAGCCCGCGGTCTCCAGACGGCGGCCGCAGGCCAGCAGTCCGTCCAACGCCTCGCGTCCGCGGCCGCGTTGGGTGTCGACGCCGGCCTGGAGGATCTGCCGGGTGGCGCTGAGGGCGAGCCCGGTCGGCCGGCGCTCGCGGATCCGCTTCAGGATGCGTTCGCTCAACTCCTCGTCGCGCAGCTCGCAGGCGGCCGAGGTCAGCAGCACCACCGCCGGTTCCGTCCAGGTGCTCGGGTTCCTGGCGAGGGCGCGTTCGACGTGTTCCCGGGCCGCGGCCGGCCGGCCCTGCGCCATCAGGACGAAGGCCCGCTCGGCCGCCAGCAGCACATCGTCCGCACCGGTGGCGTACAGGCGCCGGGCGCGCTGTTCGCTCGACAGCCAGGAGGCGACGCTCGGCACCGACTCCGCGACGAACAGCGCCATCATCACCAGCGGCAGGGTGGTGTGGGCGTGGGCGGCGGTGGCCGGTTCGCGTTCGAGGATGCGGTTGCCGGTCCGGGACACCTCCTCGGCGCGGAGCCGGCCGCTGAGCGCTCCCGCACACAACAGGACGGAGACCAGCTCCCGTTCGGCGACGGTGTCCACCGGCGGGGTCGGGCCCATCTGCCGCAGCCGTTCGACGGAGGACGTCAGCTCGACGGGGTTCTCGTGGCCGGAGTGCCGCAGCCGTGCCTCCAGGCGCAGGGCGAGATCGCCGACGCCCTCCTCCGGCCCGGTCGGGCCGTCGAGCGCCGCGGCGCTCTGCCGCAGCAGCCCGACGGTGGACGGACCGGGGGCGGCCAGCAGGCTCGGGGGGATGCGCAGGACGGCGGCGGCCCGGTCCCTCGCGGTGTCCAACAGGGCGATCGCCTGGCTCACATGGCGTTCGCAGGCGTCGGGGTCGATGGCGCGCTCGGCGGTGGCCAGGTCCATCAGGACGCGGGCGCGGCCGTCGTCCTGGGTGCGGTGGTGCAGCAGGGCCCGCCGCAGGTACCGGGCGGCGTCGGCGGGGCGGCCGGCGCGCAGTGCGTTGAGGGCCGCGGCGCGCAGCACCGTCTCCGACCAGGGGCGGCCGGGGTGGGCGACGGCGAGCAGGTGGGCGGCGACCTGTTCGGCGGGCCGCCCGCAGCGGTACAGCAGGTCGGCCGCGGCGTTGTGGGAGCGTTCGCGTTCGTCGAGGGTGAGGAGGGAGTCCGCGGCGTCGCGGACGACCCGGTGGACGAAGCGGACGTCCCGTCCGCGGGCAAGCAGGCCGGCCGCGACCAGGGCGCGGCGGGCGCCGGAGAAGCCGATCTCGTCGACGCCGGCGAGCTGGGCGAGGAGTGCGGGGTCGCTGTGGTCGCCGAGGGCGGCCAGCGCGGCGACGACGTCGCGGACCGGCTGCGGCTGGATCCGCAGATGGCCCGCGATCCGGCTGCGCAACTCCATCGGGCTCAACATCCCTGCGGTCCCCGCGAGTTCGCGGGCGGCCGGTCGCGCGGGCAGGCGCAGGGCGCCGTGTAAGGCGGTGAGGAAGAGCGGGTTGCCGCCGGACGCGTCGTGCAGGGCGCGTACGAGCGCCTCTTGTGGCGGGCGACCGTGCGCCCCGGTGAGCAGGGTGCGGGTGGCGTCCTGGGTCAGTGGTGCCAGGCGCAGTACGGTGCGGGCGGCGCCGGCGACCTCGCGCACCAGGGGGTGGCGGGCCCGGTGGTCGCCGTCGGCGAGCGTGCACACCAGCAGGGCGCGGCGGCCGCGGAGCCGTCGGGTGAGGTGGGCCAGCCAGCGCAGGGAGGGGCCGTCGGCCCACTGGAGGTCGTCGACGAGGATCAGCAGTCGCCGGTCCCCGCCGGCGTCGGTGAGCAGCGACTGCGCGCCCTGGAGGACGACCTGGGGGACGGCGGGGCCTGCGTCGGCAGGATCGGCGGTGCCCGGGTGGGCGTCGGTGTCGGTGAGGCGGAGGAAGTGCTCGGCTTCGGTCGGGTGTTGGGGTCCCCCGGCGCTGCCGTCTCCGGCCGGCAGGTGCTCGAAGAGCTGGCGGGCGACGCCGAAGGCGTAGTCGCGCTCCCGCCACGCGGCACTGGCCCGCAGGACCCTGGCGCCGTCGCCGGCGAGCTCGGGCAGCCGGCGCAGGAGTGCCGTGCGTCCGCTGCCCAGGGGGCCGGTGACCAGGAGGAGCGAGGAGTCGCCCCGGTCCGCCGCGGCGAGGGCGGCGCGGAACCCGGCCAGTTCGTTCGCGCGCTCAAGAAGCATCCGCGACCGGCCTTTCCAGCGCCTCCAGCAGTCGGTGGAGCTCCTTGCGGCCGTCGATCTGCAGCTTGCGGTAGGCGTTGCTCAGCCGGAGTTCCACGGTGCGTCTGCTGACGGCGAGTTGTTCGGCGATCTGGCGGTTGCCGTGGCCGCGCGCGGCGAGCAGCACGGTGCTCTTCTCCGCCTCGGACAGGGCGCGCCAGCCGGAGGGGACGACGACGGCGGGTGAGCGGGCCGGGGCGGCGACGGGCGGGATCGTCAGGGCGCGGGCGGCGGTGGCCAGGCGGCTGGTGGGGTGGGCGGCGGCCATGCGGGAGACCTCCGCCAGGGAGCGGACGGCCGCGGCGGTGTCTCCCCGGGCCGTCTCGGCGCCGAACTGGTGCAGCCGGCTCCAGAGGTAGGCGAGGCGGGCCGGGGAGTCGTGCAGCAGGGCGGCGGTCTCGCGGGCGCGGGCGACGGCCCGGTCGCGGTCGTCGTCGAAGAGGCGTTGGGTCCACAGGCGGGCGCTGCCGCGGGCGCCCGCGGTGCCCCAGCGGTCGGCGAGGGACAGTTCCTCGTCCCGCAGCCGGTGGGCCTCGGTCCGGTCGCCGGTCTCCAGGCACGCCTCGGCGGCCAGTGGCCGCCAGCCCAGTAGTGCGGGGTTCGTCCACTGCCGGCGCAGCAGCCGGCGCCCGCACTCCCGGGACAGCCGCAGGGTCTCCTCCCAGTCACCGTCGTCGGCGGCCAGGCGGGCTCGGGCGAACAGCAGCATGGGCCACCAGGTGCCCTCCTCGCCGACGGCGGGCACGGGGGTGGCGGCGATCTGGCGGGCCCGGTCCGAGCGGCCGGCCTCGATGCCCGCCACGATGCGGGTGGCCAGCAGGTTGGGCAGCGCCCGGGGGTGCCAACTGGCCGGTGGCAGTGCGCGTTCGGCGCTGTCCAGGTCGCGTTCGGCGGCCTCCAGCCGGGCCGCGCACAGGTGCACCCGGGCCCGCAGGGTGAGCACCCGGGCGCCGATGCTGCGCAGGTGGGCGCGGCGGGCGGTGACGAGCATGGTGTCGAGGGCGTCGACCGCCTCGTCGTGGTCGTCGGTGGCCAGCAGCGCCGCGCAGGCCGCCAGCCGCGGCATCATCGGGCTCTCCCGTCCGTCTCCGGCGAGGGCGATCCGCGCCAGTTTCCTGGCCTTGTCCGCCTCCGCCCCCGCCGTGGCGAGCTGCCAGGCACGGACGCCCGCCTGGGCCGGCGACACCGGCCGGTCGGGCAGGGGGGCCACCTCGGGGATCGTTGGTTCGTCGTCCCGGGCGGAGGCCAGCCAGAACAGCGCGACCAGCGCCTCCCGGTCGGCGGGCGCGGCGTGCGGCAGGGCCTCGCCCGTGGTGCGGCGCGCCCATTCGCTGTCGCCCCGGGCGTATCCCAGGTCGATGGCGCGGACGCACAACCCCGCGTCGGACGACGGCGGTTCGGCGGCGCCGGCGGCGCCGCGGGCCAGTTCCGCCAGGCGCCGGTCGCCCGCTTCGGGACGGACGACGGCCTCGGCGGCGGCCAGTTCCAGGGTCAGTCGGCTGCGGGCGAGGGGGTCGAGGGGTTCCTGCATCGCCCGGGACAGACAGGCACAGGCACGGTGGCGGTCCTCCCGGCGCAGTGCGGCGGTGAAGCTGCGGTGCAGCAGCGGCACGACCCAGGGGGCGCCGAGCGGCGGTGAGCGCAGCAGCAGGTGGGCGACGTCCTCGTCGTTGGCGCCGGCGTCGTGGGCGAGTTCGGCGGCGCGGGAGTACAGCTCGGCGCGTTCGCCGGCGGGCATGTCCTCGATGACGCGTGCCTTGGAGGCGGGGAAGCGGATGTGTGCCTTGTCGCCGACGGACACCGTCAGGCCGACGCTCTCCAGCAGGTCGCGGATCCGGTCCTCCGGTGTGGTGCGGGCGCCGGCGAGGGCGCGGATCCGGGAGAAGTCGAGGAGGTCGCCGCAGACGGCCAACGCCCGCAGGACGGAGTTGGCTTCGGCGGGCAGGCCGTCGAGGGCGCGCACGGTGTGCTCGCCGACGACGCCGGCGGTCAGCGCGTGCAGTTCGGGGAGGTGGTCGGCGTCCGGGGACAGGCCGAGGTCGGTGAACTCGCGCAGGACGTCCCGCAGGACGGCCGGGTTGCCGGCGGTGGCGGAGGTCAGCGCGGCCACGAACTCCTCGTCGCCCGGGATGCCGCAGCAGGCGCGCACGGTGGCGGCGACCCCGCGGCCGGTGAGCGGCGGCACCACGAGGTGGTGGACCGGTAGGGCGGCCGGGGGCGCCGGGTCGTCGTCTCCCCCGGTGTCCCAGATGGTGGCCGCGCCGCAGCTGCTGGCGAGCACGGCGAGCGGGGTCCGCGGGTCGAGGCGGCGCAGCAGGTACTGGAGCCAGGTCCGCGAGGCCGGGTCCAGCCACTGGACGTCCTCGATCACGAGCAGGGCGGGCGCGGTGCGGGCGGTGCGCAGCACCACGTCGGCCCCGGGCGGTGGTTGGCGGTCGTCGGGGGCGATCAGTGCGGCCTGGGCGGCGGGGGCGGTGTCGGCGAGGGCGTCGAGGAGTTGGAGGACGACGCCGTACCTCAGCTCCCGTTCGGCGGGGGTTGCCTGGGCGCGCAGGACGCGCAGGCCGTCGTGCCCGGCGCGGCAGGCACCCCAGCGGACGAGAGCGTTCTGGGCGTGGCCCGGACGTCCGGTGAGGGTGAGGACCGACCCGGCGCCCTGGTCGAGGCGGTGCAGGAGGTCGCCTATGAGGTCTTGCTCCCGGCCGCGTTCGAGGAGCATGGCCGGGTCGCCGTGGGCGTCGGGTGCGCACCCCGGCGTGCAGGTGATCGGTTGGTTCCGCTCCTTGCTCCGGGGCACCACTACCTCGCGTCCTGTTCGTCCCCACCGCGTCCGCGTGCCTGGGAGACCCAGGCCGGTGGCCGCGCGCCGAAGGTGACCCTGGTCTCCAGGACGGCGGACAGTTCCGTGCGTCCGGTGACCCCGAGTTTCCGGTAGGCGCTGGTGAGATGCGTTTCGATGGTCCGTACGGTGACGAAGAGTGATTCCGCGATGGCGCGGTTGCTTGCGCCGTTCCGCGCCAGGTCCGCCACCGTGCGCTCCATGCCGGTGAGCATGTCCAGCGGTGACGCGGTCTTGCGGCGGAGCCGCCCGCCCGCGCTCACCAGCAGTTTCCTGGCCGCGTCGCCGATCGCCACGGCGCCGCAGCGCTGGGCGAGGTCGCCGGCGGCGCGCAGGTGTTCCCGGGCGGCGCGCTGGTCGTCGGCCTGCAGGTGGGCGGTCCCGAGAAGGAGTTCGGCGCGGGCCTCCAAACCGCGGGCCGGCGAGTCGGCGAGCAACGCGACCGCCTCGGTGAGGTGCTCGATGCCGGCGCTGCCCGGGAGAGCGAAGCCCTGTGCCATGCGCGCGGTGCCCAGGCTGCTCGCAGTGCCCCAGCGCTCGGCCGACTCAAGGCCGGATGCGGCGAATTCGCGTGCCTGGCCGTGTCGGCCGAGCACCGCCAACAGCACCGCGGCCTCGGCCGCCCACGGTACGAACGCCGGGTTGCTGATGCGTGCCTCCTCCAGGGACCGGCCGCAGGCGAGGAAGAAGGCGAGGGCGCCCTCGTGGTCGCGGCGGGCCCAGCGGGCGTGGGCCCGGGCCACCAGGTACCAGTGGTACTCGATGGCGAAGCGTTCGAGACCGTCGCGGGTGATGCCGTCGAGGACCCGTTCGGCGCGGTCGGGTTCGCCGTGGTCGACGAGGGCCCTGGCCAGGGCGACGCGGGGCAGCACGGAGCGGTCGCCCCAGCGTTCCCCGCCGATGATCTCCATGGCGGTCCGGGCGTCGGCGAGGGCGTCGGGGTAGGCGCCGACCCCGTGGTGGACCAACGCGCGGGTGGAGAGCGCGAGGACGTATGTCCAGACGGCCGCGTTGTCCTGCCCGTACTGGAGCAGGAGGTCCAGCGCGTACTGGGCGTCGGTGATCTCGTCGGCCAGGCAGAGTGCGAAGGAGGTGGAGAGCAGCGACCAGGGTTCCCGTTCGACGCCGGGTGCGCGCAGGGCGCGCCGGGCCTGGTCGACGGCGGACTCGGCGTCCCGGCCGGCCATCGCGGTGAGGGCGGTGGTCATGGCCAGCAGTTGGCGTTCGGCGGGGGTGTCGCCGGGCGGCACGGTGAGCCGGGCCGCCCGGTCGAGGACCGTCCCGAGGGTGGACTTCTCGTCGGCGCCGACGATGAGCAGGACGGACTCCACCTGGGTGCGCAGTTCCCGGTCCGCGGGGCCCGGTTCGGGGCCGATCGCGGCCTCCAACTCGGCGAGCGCCTCCTCCAGTAACCGCATCCCGGACGGGGATTGCTGTGCGGCGAGGCAGGTGAGGCCGTACTGCACGGCGACCTGGGCGCGGGTGCGCACGTCGGTGGCGCGCGAGCGGGCTTCGGTGAGGAGGCGGATGGCCTCCGGCGGGTTGATCTCGGCGAGCGCGCGGGCCATCTGGATGCGCACGGCAACGTTGTCCGGCTCCATCTCCAGGACCCGGTCGAGGCAGCGCACGCCGGCCTCCGGGGCGCCGCGGCTCTCGGCCTGGGCCGCCGCGTCGCGCAGCACCCCGGCCATCCAGTGCTGGTCGAGCACGGGGAGCAGCATCAGCTGGCCGGCGAGTTCTTCGGCGGGCCGGCCGGCGTCGCTGAGCAGCAGCGCAGCGCGGGTGCGCAGTTCGGCCAGGGCGGGCCGGGCGAGGCCGTCGAGCACGGCGCGGCGGACGACGTCGTGCACGAAGTCGCCGCGGTCCAGGGCCAGGATGCCGGCCCGGCGGAGCACCAGCAGGGCCTCCTCGACCGTGGTGGCGGGCACGTCGGCGAGGGCGGCCAGCAGTTCGGTGCACACCTCGCCGAGCACGGCCAGCGCGCGGGCGACGTCGCGCACCCAGGGCGGCCGGCGTTCCAGCAGGCTGCGCACGGAGTGGGCGAGGACATGGCTGCCCACCTCGGCGGCGCGCCGCTCCCCGGTGTCGTCGGGTGCGACGCCCTCGGCCCGGAGTTCGTCGAGGAGGCGGGCGAGGGTCAGGGGGTTGCCTCCGGAGACGGCGGCGACGCGCTCGACGAAGGAGGGGGTGGCCGGGCCGCGGAAGGCCCGGCGCACCAACTCCCTGACGGCGTCCGGGCCGAGCGGGTTCAGTCCGAGCACGGTCGGGCGGCGCTGGGCGACGAGGTCGGCGAGCACCGCGGGCGCGACCGGTTCGGCCTCGCTGCGCTGGGCCAGGACGATCAGCAGCGGCAGGTCCTCGGCGCGGCGCAGCAGGAAGTCGAGCCAGGTCAGGGAGCGTTCGTCGCACCAGTGCACGTCGTCGAGGACGAGGACGAGCGGTCGCTCGGCCATGAGGCGGGCGGCGAGCCAGTACAGGCCGTGCAGCACCGGGTAGGCGGTGGCGGGGGCGTCGTGGTCGCCGGGGTCGGCGGTGAGGGCGGGCAGTGCGCGGGCGGCCAGTCCCTCCAGCAGCGGTGAGTGGCGGGCCTCGCTGTCGTCGAGGCCGAGTCCGCCGAGGAGTTCGCGCACACCGCTGTACCCGGCGCCCGCGGTGTGCTCCGCGCAGGTGCCGTACAGGACGGTCATGCCGTGGCAGGCGTCGCCCGTGGTGAAGGCCCGCAGCAGACTGGTCTTGCCCATGCCGGCGGGGCCGTTCAGCAGTACCAGGCCCGCCTGTCCGCCGCGGGCGTCCTCGGCGCGCCGGGCGAGGGTGCGCAGTTCGTCGTCGCGTCCCACCAGCGTGGTCGGCGGGTCGGGCGCACCGGACTGGTTCCGCATCACGCGTTCCTCCACGTGGGGGTGACAACAGGAGCCGACCTCGCGCCATGGTGTTCCGCATCGGGGCCGACCGGAGGCGCGCAGGGCCGGGCCGCCGAGGCGACGCTTGCAGAGCAGACCGGTGGCACCCTCCGTACATGCCCCGGAGCAAGATCATATAGCGCGTTGTGAGGTGAACGGTGAGTGCCAGTCAGACAATTGACGCACTCTGTACGCGAGTCGACAGTCACCCGCCGACTGCTCCGCACCGCCGACGAGGACCCCGTGGCGCGCCCTGTGCACCGACGTCTCCCGCGGGACGCTCGTACGGGTCGGCGCGGCCCGGGGCGCCGGGTGCCTGGCTCCCGCTCCCCGGACACGCGGGCAGCGCCAGGCCGCCGTGACGGCCCTCCGAGGAGCCGGTGCCCGCCGGGATCGGCCGGCGGATCCGGGGCGGCTGGATCGGGGGCGGATGGATTCGGACGAAGCCGGATGGGGCCGGTGGCCCGTCCGGTGGTTCGGCGCGGCGCTAGCCGTGTGAGGTGAAGTGCTCCCGCAGGAGGCCCAGGACCGCCGGGGCCTCGGAGCTGACGAAGAAGTGCCCGCCCGGGTAGACCTTGAGGTCGAAGGCCCCGGTGGTGTGGCCGCGCCACGCCTCGGCCTCCTCCAGGGAGGTCTTGGGGTCGCGGTCGCCGGTGAGGACGGTCAGGGGCGCCCGGACGGTGACGTCGGCACCGCAGCGGTAGGTCTCGACGGCCCGGTAGTCGCTGCGGATCGCGGGCAGGATCATGCGCAGGATCTCTTCGTCGCCGAGCAGGGCGGTGTCCGTCCCGGCGAGCAGCTTCAGCTCGTCCACGATGCCGTCGTCGGTCCGCTGGTGGACGGTCTCCTCCCGCACGCGGGAGGGTGCGCGGCGCCCGGAGGCGAAGAGATGGGCCAGTTCACCGCCGTCGGCCTCGAACCGCCGGGCCACCTCGAACGCCAGGGTCGCGCCCATGCTGTGCCCGAAGAACGTGCTCGGCCGCTCCTCCAGCAGCGGCCGCAGCGCCTCGTACACCTGGTCGGCCAGGGCGCCGAGGTCGCCGATGCCGGCTTCCTTGCGCCGGTCCTGACGCCCTGGGTACTGGAGCGCGAACACCTCGGTGACCGAGGAGAGTTGTGCGGACACGGGGAAGTAGAAGGAGGCCGAGCCGCCCGCGTGCGGGAAGCAGAAGAGCCGGGTGGGGGCGGCCGGTGCCGGATGGAAGCACCGAGCCCACAGGCTCTCCTCGGTGGACGTCGTCATGGGGGAACTCCTAGGGGGACGAACCGGCAGCACACATCACCGGACGGCAAGGGCTGGACGCCTCGGCCGGGGAGTTGCCGTGGCGCCCCGGTGACGCCGCCGCTGTGGCTCGGACGCGTGCACGCCGTAACTCCGCAGCTCGCAACAGGTTTTCCGAGCCGCGGAAATCATTGGACATGATCGGACTGTGGGTAAATCCCTAGTTCTCCGCCTTTTTCGAAAGAGGCCGGAAAAGGCCGCACGGTGGCCGGAATCTTGCGTCCGGCCACCGTGCCATGGCGTTCTCGACGAAGCGGAACCCGAAGCGTATCCGCTCAGTTCAGCCCGAGTTCATCATCCAGCAGGGCGAACATGTCGTCATCGGACGCCCCTTCGATGTCCAGCTCCTCGGTGCCGTCGGATGCTCCCGTCTGCCGCAGTCCGGCCCACTTCGCCTTGAGGACCTCCAGCCGGCCGGCCACCAACTGGTGCTCGCCCTCGTCGTCGAGGGCCAGTCCGGCGATGGCCGCCTCCAGGCTGTCGAGCGCCGCGAGTACCGATCCCGCACCCGGCGCCTCGTCGGTGACGAGCCGGCCGCACAGGTGCCGGACGACGTCCGCGGGCGTCGGGTAGTCGAACAGCAGGGTCGCCGGCAGACGCAGGCCGGTGGCCGCGTTGAGCCGGTTCCGGAACTCCACGGCGGTCAGCGAGTCGAAGCCCAGCTCCTGGAACTGCCGGTTCACGCCGACCGCCGAGCCGTCGGCGTGCCCGAGCACCAGCGCGGCCTGCCCGCGCACCAGCGTGAGCAGGACCTCGTCCCGCTCCGCCGCGCCGAGCCCGGCGAGCTGCCGGGTGAGCGCGTCCGCGGAGGGCGCCGTACCGGCCGCCGCCGCACGCCGCACCGGCGTCCGGATCAGCCCGCGCAGCAACGGCGGAACCGCACCGAGCCGGCGGAGCACGGCGAGGTCCAGCCGCACCGGGACCACCAGCGCCCGGTCTCCGGCCGTGGCCGCGTCGTACAGCGCCAGCCCCTGCTCGACCGCGAGCGGCGGCATTCCGGCGCGCGCGAGCCGTTCCGCCTCGGCGTCCGAGAGCGTCCCGGTCATGCCGCCGGTGCGGTCCCACGGACCCCAGGCCAGCGACAGACCCGGCAGCCCGGCCGCGCGGCGCTGCGCCATCAGCGCGTCCAGGAACGTGTTGGCCGCCGCGTAGTTGGCCTGCCCGGCACCGCCGAGGACACCGGCCGCGGACGAGAAGACCACGAAGCTCTCCAGCTCCAGGTCGCGGGTCGCCTCGTGCAGGTGCCAGGCCGCGTCCGCCTTCGGCCGCAGCACTGCGGCCAGCCGCTCCGCGGTGAGCGAGCCGACCACACCGTCGTCCAGCACACCGGCCGTGTGCACGACCGCGGTGAGCGGACGCCCCTCCGGGAGGCCGGCGATCAGCTCCGCAACCGCCTCCCGGTCACCGACGTCACAGGCCCGTACGGACACCTCGGCGCCGAGTGCCTCCAGGTCGGCCACCAGCTTCTCCGCCCCGTCGGCCGCGAGCCCGCTGCGACTGGCGAGGACCAGGCTCCGCACGCCCCGCTCGGCGACGAGGTGCCGGGCGAACAGTCCGCCCAGGCCGCCGGTGCCACCGGTGACGAGCACGGTGCCGGGCCGCGGCTCCCGCTCGTCCGTCGCCTCTTCCGCGGCGCCGACGGCGGCCTCCGGTACGGCGGTCCGGGCCAACCGGGTGGCCTTCACCGTCGTTGCGCGCAGGGCGAGTTGCGGTTCGTCGGCCGCGGCGCGCAGGGCCGCGACCAGGGGGGACTGGGTGAGCGTGTCGGCCGCCGGGTCGAGGTCGAGCAGGCCGAAGCAGCCGGGGTTCTCCGACTGCGCGGACCGGACGAGGCCCCAGACGGCGGAGGCCGCCAGATCGGTGGTGCCGGCTCCGTCCACGGAGACGGCGCCACGCGTCACGAACACCAGCCGCGCTCCCGCGAACCCGTCGTCCGCCAACCATTGCTGGACGTGCTCCAGCGCCCGTGCGGTGGTCTCCCGTACGGCGTCCAGCACGTCCGTGGAGGCCGGGGCACCGCCCGTGACCGGGACGAGGACCAGGTCCGGCACCGGATTCCCCGACGCGGCGAGCGTGGTGAGCCCGCCGGGCTCCGCGACCACGGCCAGGGAGTCCGCGAGCGCCTCGGCGAGACCGAACGGGTCGGGACCGGCGATGGCCACGGACGCCGGGTCGGCGGGGTGGGTGCCGGAGGCGGAAGCGGGGATCTCGGTCCAGTCCAGGTGGAACAGGGAGTCCTGGAACGCGCCTGCTTCATCGGCGGCTTGGAGCTGCCCGGGGGTGAGGGTGCGGGTGCGGAGGGCGTCGATGGCGATGACCGGCGCACCCGTCGGGTCCACCGCACTCACCGAGACCGCACCCTCGCCCGCACCGTCACCGGTGGGCGCCAACCGCACCCGGAGCACCGAGGCACCGGACGCGAACAGCGACACACCCTCCCACGAGAACGGCAACGCAGGACCGTCACCAGAACCCTCGCCATCAAGAGCAGCGAGCAACGAAGCATGCAGCGAGGCGTCCAGCAGCGCCGGGTGGAATCCGAAACCGGTAACGGTCTCGGCAGCCTCAGCGGCCTCCTCCGGCAGCGCGACCTCGGCGAACAACTCCTCGCCACGACGCCACACCGCACGCAACCCACGGAACACCGGCCCATAACCGAACCCGGCATCCGCGAACGCCTCGTAGCAGCCTTCGGCGTCCACAGCCACGGCGCTTTCCGGCGGCCACACCGCACCAAGGAACGGATCAGCCGCAACCTCGATCGGCGCTTCGGCGGCAAGAACGCCGGCCGCATGCTGCGACCAGACCGTCTCGACTGAACCGGCCGGGCCGTCCGGGCCGCTCGGGATCTCCGGGGACGAGTACACGCCGACAGTGCGGCGGCCCGCCTCATCGGCATCCCCGACCACGACCTGGACCCGCACCGCACCACGCTCAGGCAACACCAACGGCGCCGCCAGCGTCAGCTCCTCCACACGAACACAACCCACCTCATCCCCAGCACGCATCACCATCTCCAGCAACCCCGTACCAGGGACGACCACACGCCCCATCACGGCATGGTCAGCCAGCCACGGATGCGACTGCACCGACAACCGACCCGTGAACAACACCCCATCACCCGAGGCCAGTTCGACCGCCGCACCCAACAACGGATGCTCCGCCGCACCCAACCCCGCAGCACGCACATCACCACCGCGACCCAACCGCCCCACCGGCCAGAACCACTGCCGCTGGAACGCATACGTCGGCAACTCCACCCACCGCGCACCCGAACCGGCGAAGAAGTCCCGCCAGTCCGCGGTGAGTCCGCGGGTGTGGAGGTGGGCCCGGGCGGTGAGGGCCGCGGACTCCTCATCGCGGTCCTTCCGCAGGACCGGGACGGTGACGGCTTCGCCCGCGAGGGACTGCTGGGCCAGGGCGGAGAGGACGCCGTCGGGTCCCAGTTCCAGGAAGGTCCGCACGCCCTCGGCTTCGAGGGTGGTGATGCCGTCGGCGAAGCGGACCGCTTGCCGGACGTGTCGAACCCAGTAGTCGGCCGAGCAGATTTCGTCGGCCGGGGCCAGCCGGCCGGTCAGGTTCGACACCACCGGGATGGACGGGGCGGCGTACGACAGCACCTCGGCAACGGCCCGGAACGCGTCGAGCATCGGGTCCATCAGCGGGGAGTGGAAGGCGTGCGACACCTGGAGCCGGTTGGTACGGCGCCCCTGGTCGGCGAAGTGTTGTGCGACGGCCAGGACGGCGTCTTCCGCACCGGAGACGACCAGGGAGGTGGGGCCGTTGACGGCCGCGATGGAGAGGTCGTCGGTGAGATGCGGGGTGATCTCGTCCTCGGTTGCCTGGACGGCGACCATCGCACCACCCGACGGCAGTGCCTGCATCAGCGACGCACGGGCCGCCACCAGACGGCAGGCGTCCGGGAGCGTCAGCACACCGGCGACATGGGCCGCCGCGATCTCACCGATCGAATGTCCGGCCACGAAGTCCGGCCGCACGCCCCAACTCTCCACCAACCGATAGAGCGCCACCTCGATCGCGAAGAGGGCGGGCTGCGTCCAACCGGTCTCGTTCAACCGGTCGGCATCCGCACCCCACATCACCTCACGCAGACCAGTCGAAGCCGAGCCGGACGACAACTCCACATCCAGCAGCCCGATCACGGCGTCGAGAGCCTGGGCGAACACCGGGAACCGGTCGTACAGCTCACGCCCCATCCCCAGACGCTGCGAACCCTGACCCGAGAACAGCACGGCCGAACCGCCGCCCGCCACCGAGTCGGAGACCACGGACGGATCGTCCGCGCCGAGCGCCAGGGCGCCCAGGGCGTCGACGGGGCTCATCGCGTCGCCGACCAGCACGACCGCGCGGTGGTCGAACTGCGACCGGGTGAGGGCCAGCGAGTACCCGATGTCGGCCGGGCGCAGGTCGGGGCGCTCCACCAGGGAGTCCCGGAGGCGTGCGGCCTGGGCGCGCAGGGCCTCCGGGGACTTACCGGAGAGCACCCACGGGACCAGGGCCGGTTCCACGGTCTCGGCCTCCGCGGCCGGCTGCCGCCGCACGCCTTCCGGCTGTTCCAGGATGACGTGGGCGTTGGTGCCGCTGATGCCGAACGAGGAGACGCCGGCGCGACGGGCCCGGCCGGTCTCCGGCCAGGCGGTCTGCTCGGTCAGCAGCTCGACGGCGCCCTCGGACCAGTCCACGTGCGACGACGGTGCGTCGACGTGGAGGGTCTGCGGGAGGACGCCGTGCCGCATCGCCATGACCATCTTGATGATGCCGGCGACACCGGCCGCGGCCTGGGTGTGGCCGATGTTGGACTTCACCGAGCCCAGCCACAGGGGCTGTTCGGGGGCGCGGTCGCGTCCGTAGGTGGCGATGAGTGCCTGGGCCTCGATCGGGTCGCCCAGCGTCGTACCCGTGCCGTGCGCCTCGACCACGTCCACGTCGTCGGTGGAGAGGCCGCCGCTGGCGAGTGCCTGGCGGATCACACGCTGCTGCGACGGGCCGTTGGGGGCGGTCAGACCGTTGGACGCACCGTCCTGGTTGACGGCCGACCCCCGCACCACGGCCAGGATCTCGTGACCGTTGCGCAGCGCGTCGGACCGGCGCTCCAGCACCAGCACGCCCACGCCCTCGGACCAGGCGACACCATCGGCGGCCTCGGCGAACGCCTTGGAGCGGCCGTCGGGGGCCAGGCCCCGCTGGCGGGAGAACTCAACGAACGTGCCAGGCGTGGACATCACCGTCACACCACCGGCCAGTGCGAGGGTGCACTCACCGGCCCGGAGTGCCTGTGCGCCGAGGTGCAGGGCGACCAGCGACGAGGAGCAGGCGGTGTCCACCGTGACGGCCGGGCCCTCGAAGCCGAAGGAGTAGGACACGCGGCCGGAGGCCACACTGCCCGCACTCCCCTGCCCCTGGAAGCCCTCGAACTCCTTACCGCCCAGCATGCTCCCGTAATCGCTGTACATCACGCCGGCGAAGACGCCGGTCTGGCTGCCGCGCAGGGTCTGCGGGTCGATACCGGCCCGCTCGATCGCCTCCCACGACGACTCCAGCAGCAGACGCTGCTGAGAGTCGGTCGCCAGCGCCTCACGCGGACTCATCCCGAAGAAACCGGGGTCGAACTCCCCCGCCTCGTGCAGGAATCCACCGGAGCGGGTGTAGGACGTGCCCAGGTGCTCCGGGTCCGGGTTGTAGATCGCTTCGAGGTCCCAGCCACGGTTGGTCGGGAAGGTGGTGATGGCGTCGGTCCCGTTGCTGACCAGGCGCCACAGGTCCTCGGGCGAGGCCACGCCACCGGGGAAGCGGCAGGCCATGCCCACCACCACGATCGGGTCGTCGGCGATCGGCGGAAGTGCCTGGACCGGTACCTGTGCCTGGCTCTCCGCGGCGCCGAACAGCTCGTCGTGGAGGTGGTCCGCCAGGGCGTCGGTGTTCGGGTAGTCGAAGACCAGCGTTGCGGTCAGGCGCAGGCCCGTTGCGGTGCTCAGGCGGTTGCGCAGTTCCACGGCCGTCAGCGAGTCGAAGCCGAGGTCCCGGAACTGTGCCGCGGTGTCCACCGACGCCGCATCGGCGTGCCCGAGGACGAGGGCCGACTGGGTGCGGACCAGGTCGAGGAGCTCCTGCCGGCGTTCGTCGGACGTGAGCCCGGACAGGCGGTTGACGAGCCCGGCCACGGTCGCGGAACCGCCGGCCGCCGTACGGCGGGTGCGGGTCCGTACCAGTCCGCGCAGGATCGCGGGGACCTCGCCCTGCGCGGACAGTGCCGCGAGATCGAGCCGGACGGGGGCGACGAGCGATGCGCCGGGGGTGCCGACCGCATCAACGGCGTCGGCGGTGCCGAGGCTGTCTGCCGTGCCGTGCGCGTGCGTCGCGCTGAGGGTGAGCGCCGCGTCGAACAGGGCCAGGCCCTGCTCCGTGGTGAGTGGCGGGATTCCCGAGCGGGCCAGGCGGTCGGCTTCGGCGTCCGTCAGCGTGCCGGTCATGCCGCCGGTCTGCTCCCACGGGCCCCAGGCCAGTGACAGACCGGGCAGGCCCGCCGCCCGACGCTGCGCCGTCAGTGCGTCCAGGAAGGCGTTCCCGGCGGCGTAGTTGGCCTGGCCGGCGCCGCCGAACACACCCGCGACGGAGGAGAAGACGACGAACGCGTCCAGATCCAGGTCGCGGGTGGCCTCGTGCAGGTGCCAGGCAGCGTCCACCTTCGGCCGCAGGACCGCGGCCAGGCGCTCCGGGGTCAGCGACCCGATCACGCCGTCGTCCAGCACGCCCGCGGTGTGCACGACCGCGGTCAGCGGATGCGCGTCCGCGATGCCGGCCACGAGCGCCGCCACGGCGTCCCGGTCGGTCACATCGCATGCCTGCACGGTCACCTCGGCGCCGTGGGCCGTCAGTTCCGCCACCAGCTCCGTGGTGCCGGGGGCGTCGGGACCGCGCCTGCTGACGAGCAGGAGGTTGCGGATGCCGTACCGGTCGACGAGGTGTCGTGCGAAGTGCGCGCCCAGGCCGCCGGTGCCGCCGGTGATCAGGACCGTGCCGTTGACGTTCCAACCGTCGGTCGTCGCGTCGATGGCGGCATCGGTGTCGGCGGGCGGTGCCAGGCGGGTCAGCCTTGCGGCGCGCAACTGTCCGTCGCGCAGAAGCAGTTGCGGTTCGTCGGAACCGAGCGCCGCGGCAAGCGAGGTCGCGGATGCCTGGGACCCGTCGAGGTCGATCAGTCCGAAGCTGCCCGGGTGTTCGGTCTGGGCCGAGCGCACCAGGCCGTGGACGGCCGCCGCCGCGGCGTCCTCGCCACCGGCCGCGCCGCGGGTGACGAACACCAGGCGGCCGGCGGAGAGGCGGGCGTCGGCCAACCAGGCCTGGATCGTGTGCAGGGCGTCGGCGGTCAGTCGGTGAGCGGCGTCGACGGTCGCGCCGTCACCGCTGCCTGCACCGACGACTCCGACCAGCACGGTGTCGGGCACGGAGCGCTCCGGCCCCGCCGCCGCCAGTGCGTCGAGGTTCTCGTAGGCCTCCACGATCGCACCGGAACCGCCGAGGGAATCGGCGAGCCCCAGTCCGTCAGGGCCGACGACTGCGACGACTTGGGATGTCGGGTTCGTCGGAACGTCCGGGATCGCAGTCCAGTGGACGCCGAAGAGCGCATCGCGCAGGCGGTCGTCGGAACCGCTGACCTGCTCGGGAGTGAGGGTGCGGGTGCGGAGGGCGTCGATGGCGATGACCGGCGCACCCGTCGGGTCCACCGCACTCACCGAGACCGCACCCTCACCCGCACCGTCACCGGTGGGCGCCAACCGCACCCGGAGCACCGAGGCACCGGACGCGAACAGCGACACACCCTCCCACGAGAACGGCAACGCAGGACCGTCACCAGAACCCTCGCCTTCAAGAGCAGCGAGCAACGAAGCGTGCAGCGAGGCGTCCAGCAGCGCAGGGTGGAAACCGAAACCGGCAACGGCCTCGGCAGCCTCCTCCGGCAGCGCGACCTCGGCGAACAACTCCTCGCCACGACGCCACACCGCACGCAACCCACGGAACACCGGCCCATAACCGAACCCGGCATCCGCGAACAACTCGTAGCAGCCTTCGGCATCCACAGCCACGGCGCCCTCCGGCGGCCACACCGCGCCAAGGGAGAGACCAGCCGCAACGCCGGACGGCGCTTCGGCAGTAAGGACACCGGCCGCATGCTGCGACCAGACCGTCTCAGCTGAACCGGCCGAGCCGTCCGAGCCGCTCGGGATCTCCGGCGACGAGTACACGCCGACGGAACGACGGCCCGCCTCATCGGCATCCCCGACCACGACCTGCACCCGCACCGCACCACGCTCAGGCAACACCAACGGCGCCGCCAGCGTCAGCTCCTCCACACGAACACAACCCACCTCATCCCCAGCACGCATCACCATCTCCAACAGCCCCGTACCAGGGACGACCACACGCCCCATCACGGCATGGTCAGCCAGCCACGGATGCGACTGCACCGACAACCGACCCGTGAACAACACCCCATCACCCGAGGCCAGTTCGACCGCCGCACCCAACAACGGATGCTCCGCCGCACCCAACCCCGCAGCACGCACATCACCACCGCGACTCAACCGCCCCACCGGCCAGAACCACTGCCGCTGGAACGCATACGTCGGCAACTCCACCCACCGCGCACCCGAACCGGCGAAGATCCCGGTCCAGTCGATCGGTGCGCCCGAGGTGTGCAGGTGGGCGAGTGCGGCAAGAGCCGTCGGCTCCTCGGGCCGGTCCTTGCGCAGCAGCGATACCACGAGCGAGGGTTCCGTAAGGGACTCCCCTGCCATGGCGGCGAGGACGCCGTCCGGGCCGAGCTCCAGGAACGTCCGTACTCCCTCCGCCTCCAGGCACGTCACACCATCCGCGAAGCGAACCGCCTCACGGACATGCCGGACCCAGTAGTCAGCCGAGCAGAGCTCGTCGGCCGAGGCCAGGTGGCCGGTCAGGTTCGACACCACCGGAATGGACGGGGCAGCGTACGACAGCCCCTCGGCAACAGCCCGGAACGCGTCCAACATCGGGTCCATCAAAGGGGAATGGAACGCGTGCGAGACACGCAACCGCGTCGTGCGCCGTCCCTCCGCCTCGAACCGCGCCGCAAGCTCAACAGCAGCGTCCTCGGAACCCGACACCACCACCGAACGAGGCCCGTTGACAGCAGCGATCGACACCCCGTCGGTCAGGTGCGGGGTGATCTCGTCCTCGGTTGCCTGGACAGCGACCATCGCACCACCCGACGGCAGCGCCTGCATCAGCGACGCACGCGCCACCACCAGACGGCAGGCATCCTCAAGCGTCAACACCCCGGCAACGTGCGCCGCAGCGATCTCACCGATCGAGTGCCCGGCCACGAAGTCCGGCCGCACGCCCCAACTCTCCACCAACCGATAGAGCGCCACCTCGACCGCGAAGAGCGCAGGCTGCGTCCAACCGGTCTCGTTCAACCGGTCGGCATCCGCACCCCACATCACCTCACGCAGACCAGTCGAAGCCGAGCCGGACGACAACTCCACATCCAGCAACTCGACCACAGCATCCAGAACCTGGGCGAACACCGGGAACCGGTCGTAAAGCTCACGCCCCATCCCCAGACGCTGCGAACCCTGACCCGAGAACAGCACCGCACAACGACCCGTGCGGGCGCGGTCGACGACGGCGGCGGGGTCCGTGTCCGCCTCACCCGTCGCGACAGCCGCCAACGCCTGGAGGGCATCGGTGCGTTCGCCGGCGAGGACCACCGCCCGGTGGTCAAAGAGCGAACGGCCGGTCGCCAGGGACATTCCCACGTCGACGAGGCGAAGGTCCGTGTGCTCCTCGACCGAGGACAGCAGCTTGGCGGCCTGGGAGCGCAGGGCCTCCGGAGTCTTGCCCGACAGCACCCACGGCACCACGGCCGGTTCCACGGTGGCGGCCTCCACGGGACGCCGCACCCCCTCCGGCTGCTCCAGGATCAGGTGGGCGTTGGTGCCGCTGATACCGAACGAGGAGACACCGGCGCGACGGGCCCGGCCGGTCTCCGGCCAGGCGGTCTGCTCGCCGAGGAGCTCGACGGCGCCCTCGGACCAGTCCACGTGCGAGGACGGCGCGTCGACGTGGAGGGTCCGCGGGAGGACGCCGTGCCGCATCGCCATGACCATCTTCATGACACCGGCGACACCGGCCGCGGCCTGAGTGTGTCCGATGTTGGACTTGATCGAGCCGAGCAGCAGCGGGCGCTCCGGGTCGCGATCACGACCATAGGTAGCGATCAGCGCCTGGGCCTCGATCGGGTCGCCCAGCGTCGTACCCGTGCCATGGGCCTCGACCACGTCCACGTCGTCGGTGGAGAGGCCGCCGCTGGCGAGTGCCTGGCGGATGACGCGTTGCTGGGACGGGCCGTTGGGCGCCGTCAGACCGTTGGACGCACCGTCCTGGTTGACCGCCGACCCCCGCACCACAGCCAGGATCTCGTGACCGTTACGCAGCGCATCCGACTGGCGCTCCAGCACCAGCATGCCCACACCCTCGGACCAGCCGACACCGTCGGCCGCGTCCGCGAACGCCTTGCACCGCCCGTCCGGGGACAGTCCGCGCTGCCGGGCGAAGTCCACGAACACCGCCGGCGTCGACATCACCGTCACACCACCGGCCAACGCCAACGAGCACTCGCCACTGCGCAGGGCCTGCATCGCCCAGTGCATCGCCACCAGCGACGACGAGCACGCCGTGTCCACCGTCACCGCCGGACCCTCCAGGCCCAACGTGTAGGCAACACGTCCCGATGCCAGGCTCGGCGAACTGCCGCTGCCCTGGAAACCCTCGAACTCCGGGCTCGCCAGCATCGCGCTGTAATCGCTGTACATCACACCGGCGAACACACCGGTCGCACTGCCGCGCAGGCTCTGCGGGTCGATACCGGCCCGCTCGATCGCCTCCCACGACGACTCCAGCAGCAGACGCTGCTGCGAGTCCGTCGCCAGCGCCTCACGCGGGCTCATCCCGAAGAAACCGGGGTCGAACTCCCCCGCCTCGTGCAGGAATCCACCGGAGCGGGTGTAGGACGTGCCCAGGTGGTCGGGGTCCGGGTGGTAGAGGGACTCGACGTCCCAGCCACGGTTGGTGGGGAAGGGTGACACCGCGTCCAGGCCGCCGGTGACCAGTTGCCACAGGTCGTCCGGAGTGGTGACGCCGCCGGGGTAGCGGCAGGCCATGCCCACGATCACGATCGGGTCGTCCGCCACGGCCGCCGTGCTCCGCTGCACGGTCGCCACCTCGGCGTCGGTGCCCAGCAGTTCGTCCAGGACGAAGGAGACCAGCGCCTCGACGGTCGGATAGTCGAACACCATGGTGGCGGGCAGCCGCAGACCGGTCGCGGTGTTGAGGCGGTTGCGCAGTTCCACCGAGGTGAGGGAGTCGAAGCCCAGGTCGCGGAAGGCACGGCCGGCGTCGACGTCGCCGCCGGTCGCGTGGCCGAGGACCAGAGCCACCTGACCGCGTACGAGGTCCAGGAGGACTTCCTGGCGCTCGATCGGGTTCAGGCCGGCGAGGCGTTCGCGCAGGCCGGTGGCGGTTGCCGAGTCGGCGGCGGCTGCGCGGCGCGAGCGGCCGCGGATCAGGGACCGCAGCAGCGGCGGCACCGTGCCCTGGGCGCGGAGCGCCGGCAGGTCCAGGCGTACGGGCACGCAGGTGGTGTCGTCGGTGCTCAGGGCCGCGTCGAACAGGGCAAGTCCCTGCTCGACCGACAGCGGTGGCACTCCGGACCGGGCCAGGCGGTCGGCGTCGGTCTCGGCGAGCATCCCCGAGGCTCCGCCGGTCAGTGCCCACGGGCCCCAGGCCAGCGAGAGGCCGGGCAGGCCCGCGGTGCGGCGCTGCGCCATGAGCGCGTCCAGGAAGGCGTTGGCGGCCGCGTAGTTGGCCTGGCCGGGGTTGCCGAACACCGCGGCGACGGAGGAGAAGACGATGAACGCGTCCAGGTCCAGGTCGCGGGTGGCCTCGTGCAGGTGCCAGGCGGCATCCACCTTCGGCCGCAGGACGGCGGCCAGGCGCTCCGGGGTCAGCGTGCCGACCATGCCGTCGTCGAGGACGCCGGCGGCGTGCACCACGGCCGACACCGGATGCGTCGAGACCAGTTCCGCCACCGCGGACCGGTCGGTGACATCGCAGGCGGCCACGCGTGCCCGCGCGCCCGACTCCGCCAGCTCGGCGACCAACTCGGCGACGCCGGGGGCCTGTTCGCCGCGGCGGCTGACCAGCAGCAGGTCCCGTACCCCGTGCTCGGCCACCAGGTGCCGGGCCAGTACCGCGCCCAGACCTCCCGTGCCACCGGTGATCAGGACGGGACCGGTACCGGTGAACGCCGAACCGGCGTCGGTGTCGGTCTCGGTGAGCGGCCGGCGGGTCAGGCGCGCGGCCTGCAGCTCGCCGTCGTGCGTCCGCAGTTGCGGCTCGTCGCTGGTCAAGGCGGCGATCGGGAGTGCCTCGGGGGCGTGCGGATCGAGGTCGAGCAGGGCGAAGCAGCCCGGGTTCTCGGACTGTGCGGAGCGCACCAGGCCCCACACCGCGGCGGCGGCCACATCGTGACCGGTCGTCGCGCCATGGGTCACGAAGACGAACGTCGAGTCCGCGAAGGCCTGTTGTTCCAGTCGGGTCTGCACGAGTGCCAGGGCCCGGCGGGTGAGGTCGTGCACGGCCGCGGGAACGGCGGTCGGGTCCTCGGATCCGGGCCGGTCAGACGTGGTCAGGGGCAGCACGATCAGTGCGGGGGCCGCCTCCTCGGCAGCCGGCAGCGTCGCGTGGACGTGGACGTCCGCGCCGGCCGCGCGCAGGGCCGCGGTGAGATCGGCGGTGTCCGCTCCGACGACCGTCACCGGCAGGCCGTCCGGCGTCCCGTCGCCCGACTGTGCCGTGGCGTCCGCCACCGGGCTCCAGTCCAGGCGGAACAGGGCTTCCCGGGCGAGCGTCGCCAACGGGCTGAGTGCCTGGGCGGTGACGGTGCGCATGGTGAGTGCCTGTACGGACGCGACGGGCGCGCCCGTGGCGTCGGCGACGGCCAGGGTGAGCGTTCCGTCGGTGTCCCGGCCGAGCCGGACGCGGAGGGACGAGGCACCGGAAGCCGCCAGGGACACGCCGTGCCAGGAGAACGGCACGCTGCCGGTCCCGGTGGTACCCGCGTCCGGGGCCACGAGCCAGGCGGCGTGCAGGCCGGCGTCGAGCAGCGCGGGGTGCAGTCCGTAGGACTCGGCGTCGGCGCGGCCGGCCTCCGGAAGGGCGACCTCGGCGTACACCTCGCCGTCGCGCCGCCATACCGCCCGCAGGCCCTGGAAGGCGGGTCCGTAGCCGAATCCTTCGGCGGCCCGGGCCGCGTAGAAGTCCGCCAGGTCGACGGGTTCGGCCTGGGCCGGGGGCCACGCCGCGGCGTCGAAGGGCACCGGGGCCGTCGTCGGCCGGCCGGTGGCCAGGACGCCGGTGGCGTGCTGGGTCCACGGGGAGTCCGTGGCGTGTTCGGGGCGCGAGTGGATGGTGAGGGTGCGGCGACCCGTCGCATCGGCGACGCCCACCCGGACCTGGGTCCGGACCGCGCCGCGCTCGGGAAGGACGAGCGGTGCGGCCAGTGTCAGTTCCTCGACGTGGTCGCAGTCGACCTCGTCGCCGGCGCGCAGGGCGAGCTCCAGGAGCGCGGTGCCGGGCAGGAGGACCTGCCCCATGACGGCGTGGTCAGCCAGCCATGGGTGCGACTGCAACGACAGTCGGCCGGTGAACAACAGGCCGTCGTCCTCGGCGAGTTCGACGATGCCGTTGAGGAGCGGGTGGCCGGCTCCGGTGATGCCGACGGCGGTGGCGTCGGCCGTGCCCGGGCCGCCGGAGGGCCAGAACGTCCGGTGTTGGAACGCGTACGTCGGCAGGTCCACCGGCCGTGCACCGGTCGGGTCCAGGAACGCCGTCCAGTCGATCGTCGCCCCGGTGGCGTGGAGCCGGCCGAGTGCGGTGAGCAGCGCGCGTTCCTCTGAGGTGTTCCTGCGGAGGGCGGGGACGGTGACGGTCTCGTCGGTGAGCGTCTCCCGGGCCATGGCGGCCAGGACGCCGTCCGGGCCGAGCTCCAGGAACGTCCGTACTCCCTCCGCCTCCAGGCACGTCACACCATCCGCGAAGCGAACCGCCTCACGAACATGGCGGACCCAGTAGTCAGCCGAGCAGAGCTCGTCGGCCGAGGCCAGTCCACCGGTCAGGTTCGACACCACCGGGATGGACGGAGCGGCGTACGACAGCCCCTCGGCAACGGCCCGGAAGTCCGCCAGCATCGGGTCCATCAGCGGGGAATGGAAGGCATGCGAGACACGCAAGCGGGTCGTGCGCCGTCCCTCCGCCTCGAACCGCGCCGCAAGCTCAACAGCAGCGTCCTCGGAACCCGACACCACCACCGAACGAGGCCCGTTGACAGCAGCGATCGACACCCCGTCGCTCAGGTGCGGGGTGATCTCGTCCTCGGTTGCCTGGACGGCGACCATCGCACCACCCGACGGCAGCGCCTGCATCAGCGACGCACGCGCCACCACCAAACGGCAGGCATCCTCAAGCGTCAACACCCCGGCGACATGAGCCGCCGCGATCTCACCGATCGAGTGCCCGGCCACGAAGTCCGGCCGCACACCCCAACTCTCCACCAACCGGAAGAGCGCCACCTCGACCGCGAAGAGCGCGGGCTGCGTCCAACCGGTCTCGTTCAACCGGTCGGCATCCGCACCCCACATCACCCCCCGCAGGCCAATCGAAGCCGAGCCGGACGACAACTCCACATCCAGCAACTCGACCACAGCATCCAGAGCCTGGGCGAACACCGGGAACCGGTCATACAGCTCACGCCCCATCCCCAGACGCTGCGAACCCTGACCCGAGAACAGCACCGCGCAACGACCCGGGCGCACCGTGTCGTTGAGCGCCGAGGGGTCCGGGTCGCCCGCCGCGAGGGCGGACAGGGCCCGGGTCGCCTCGTCGTGGTCGGCGCTCAGGACGACGGCCCGGTGGGCGAAGTGGGAGCGCTGGGTGGCGAGGGAGAGGGCGACGTCGACGGGGGCGAGGTCGGGGTGCTGCTGTACGTGGGCGAGGAGGCGTGCGGCCTGGGCGCGCAGGGCCTGCGGGGTCTTGCCCGACAGCGCCCACGGGACCACGGTCGGCTCCACGGTGGCGGTCTCCGGCGTTACCGGTGCCTGCGGGCGCTGTGCAGCCGTCGGCTGTTCCAGGATGACGTGGGCATTGGTGCCGCTGATGCCGAAGGACGAGACACCGGCGCGACGGGCCCGGCCGGACTCGGGCCAGGCGGTCTGTTCGGTGAGGAGTTCGACGGCTCCCGCTGTCCAGTCGACGTGGGAGGACGGTTCGGTGACGTTCAGGCTGCGGGGCAGGACGCCGTGCCGCATCGCCAGCACCATCTTGATGACGCCTGCGACGCCGGCCGCGGCCTGGGTGTGCCCGAGGTTGGACTTGACCGAGCCGAGCAGCAGCGGCCGGTCCTCGGGGCGGTGCTGGCCGTAGGTGGCGAGCAGTGCCTGGGCCTCGATCGGGTCGCCCAGCGTCGTACCCGTACCGTGCGCCTCGACCACGTCCACCTCAGCGGTGGACAGGCCGCCGCTGGCCAGTGCCTGGCGGATGACGCGCTGCTGGGACGGGCCGTTCGGCGCGGTGAGGCCGTTGGAGGCACCGTCCTGGTTGACGGCCGAGCCCCGCACCACGGCCAGGATCTCGTGACCGTTACGGATCGCATCGGACTGGCGCTCCAGCACCAGCATGCCCACGCCCTCGGACCAGCCCACGCCGTCCGCGGATTCGGAGAACGGCTTGGAGCGGCCGTCGGGGGCCAGGCCACGCTGCCGGGAGAACTCGACGAAGGTGTCCGGGATGGACATGACGGTGACGCCGCCCGCGAGGGCGAGGGTGCACTCACCGCCGCGCAGTGCCTGGGCGGCGAGGTGCAGTGCGACCAGTGAGGAGGAGCAGGCGGTGTCCACGGTCATCGCCGGGCCCTCGAAGCCGAAGGTGTACGAGACGCGTCCGGAGGCGACGCTCAGCGCGCTGCCCTGGCCCTGGAACCCTTCGAATTCGGCGCCGTCGAGGCGGGTGGCGTAGCCGCTGTACATGACGCCGGCGAAGACGCCGGTTCGGCTGTCGCGCAGGGTCTGCGGGTCGATGCCGGCCCGCTCGATCGCCTCCCACGTCGACTCCAGCAGCAGGCGCTGCTGGGAGTCGGTGGCCATGGCCTCGCGGGGGCTCATGCCGAAGAAGTCGGCGTCGAAGTCGGCGGCGTCGTGCAGGAATCCGCCGGAGCGGGTGTACGAGGTGCCGGTGTGGGCGGGGTCGGGGTCGTAGAGGTTGTCCAGGTCCCAGCCGCGGTTGGCGGGGAAGTCGGAGACGACGTCGGCGCCGTCGGCGAGCAGGCGCCACAGGTCCTCGGGTGAGGTGATGCCGCCGGGGAAGCGGCAGCTCATGCCGACGACGACGATCGGGTCGTCGTCCGGGGCGACGAGCGTGGCGTCGGGCTCCTGCGGGTCCGATTCGGCGTCGGGGCCGAGGAGTTCGGTGAGCAGGTGCTCGGCGAGGGCGGTGGCGGTGGGGTAGTCGAAGACCGCCGTGGCGGGGAGGCGGATGCCGGTCGCGGCGCCGATGCGGTTGCGGAGTTCGACGGCGGTGAGCGAGTCGAAGCCGAGGTCGCGGAAGGCGCGGGAGGGGTCGACGCCGTCGCCGGTGGTGTGGCCGAGGACCATGGCGGCCTGGTCACGGACGAGGGCGAGGAGGGTGTCCCGTCGCTCGGTGCGCTGGAGTCGGGTGAGTTGCTCGGCCAGTCCGGTGTCGCCGGGCGTGGTCGCCGCCGCGGTGCGGCGGAGGGGTGCCTTGACCAGGCCGCGGAGCAGCGGCGGGATGGTGGGCTGCCGGCGCAGTGCGGCCAGGTCCAGGCGGACCGGGACGAGGGCGGCGTGTCCCGAGGCCAGTGCGGTGTCGAAGAGGGCCAGGCCCTGGTCGACGGTCAGCAGCGGCATACCGGATTCGGCGGCGCGGCGGATGTCGCGCTCCCCCAGTCCGGCGGTCATGCCTGCGCCCTGGGCCCAGGCGCCCCAGGCCAGCGACACACCGGGCAGGCCGGCGGCCGCCCGGTATGCCGCCAAGCCGTCCAGGAAGGCGTTGCCGGCCGCGTAGTTGGCCTGGCCGGCACCGCCGAACACACCCGCGACGGAGGAGAAGACGACGAACGCGTCCAGGTCCAGGCCCCGGGTGGCCTCGTGGAGGTGCCAGGCACCGTCCACCTTCGGGCGCAGCACCGCGGACAGGCGCTCCGGGGTCAACGAGCCCACCACGCCGTCGTCCAGCACACCCGCGGTGTGGACCACGGCCCGCAACGGGGTCGTCTGCGGTACGCCGGCGAGCAGTTCCGCCACCGCGGCGCGGTCGGCGACGTCACACGCCGCCACCGAGACCTGCGCCCCCAGCGACTCCAGTTCGTCGACCAACTCGGCCGCACCCGCGGCCCGCAGGCCGGACCGGCTGGTCAGCAGCAGGTGGCGGACACCGCAGGAGCGCACCAGGTGCCGGGCCAGCAGCCCGCCCAGGCCGCCGGTGCCGCCCGTCACCAGCACCGTTCCATCAGGCTGCCAGCTGCGGGGCAGGGTCAGCACGATCTTGCCGATGTGCTTGGCCATGCTCATGTGCCGGAACGCGTCCTTGGCGTGCCGGACGTCCCAGGTGCGGACCGGGAGGGGGCGCAGTGCGCCGGTGTGGAAGAGCTCCATCAGCTCGGCCAGCATGGTGCCGATGGTGGCGGGGGCGACCCAGGCGAGGTCGAAGGAGTGGTAGGTGAGGTGGTCGGGGACGGTGTCGCCGGCGCGGATGTCGGTCTTGCCCATCTCCAGGAAGCGTCCGCCGTCGCCCAGCAGTCGCATCGAGGCGTCGACGAACTCGCCCGCGAGGGAGTTCAGTACGACGTCCAGGCCGCCGTCGCCGGCGACCGCGGCGAACGCCGTCTCGAAGTCCAGGCTCCGGGACGAGGCGATGTGGTCATCGGCCACGCCCAGCGAGCGCAGCACCTCCCACTTGCCCTCACTGGCAGTCGCGAAGACCTCCGCACCGAGATGGCGCGCGATCTGGACCGCGGCCATACCCACACCACCGGCACCGGCATGCACCAGCACCTTCTCCCCCGCCCGCAGACCGCCCAGCTCCTTCAGGGCGTAGTACGCGGTCAGGAACACCAGCGGGACCGAGGCGCCGGTCTCCCAGGTCCAGTCCTCGGGCAGGCGGGTGAGGCGGCGGGCGTCGTCCACGGCGAGGGAGCCGAAGCTGCCGGTGATCATGCCCATGACGTGGTCGCCGGGGGCCAGGTCGGCGACCTTCGGTCCGACCTCGACGACCACACCGGCCGCCTCCGAGCCGAACAGGCCCACGTCGTCGCCCGGGTACATCCCGAGCGCGTTGAGGACGTCGCGGAAGTTCAGGCCGGCGGCGCGGACCTCGACGCGGACGTCATGGCCGGCGAGCGGTTCCAGTGCCGCCGGGTACGGGGTCAGGGCGAGGCTGTCGAGGCTGCCCTTGGCCGTGCTGTCGAGCCGCCAGGCCGGTGCGGCCGGCGGGGTCAGGACGGTGGTGGTGTCGAGCCGGGCCAGTCGGCCGGCGAGCACGCTGCCGTCGCGGAGGGCGAGTTGCGGTTCGGCGGTGTGCAGCGCGCGGAGCAGCAGTTGGCCCCGTGCGGCGGCCGCGGCGCGGTCGTGCGGGTCGGCCGGGTGCGGGTCCCGGTCGAGAAGGACGAAGGTGTCCGGGGCCTCGGACTGGGCGGAGCGCACCAGGCCCCAGGCCGCGGCCGCGGCGATGTCGGTGACCTCGGTCCCGCCGGCGGCCACCGCGCCGGCCGTGACGAACGCCAGTCGTGCGCCCGCGAAGTGCCCCTGCGCGTTCCATTCCTGGAGGAGGGCGAGTGCGTCGGCGGTCAGGGAGTGTGCGGCCTCGGCCGGGGTCGGGGCGTCCGGCTCCGCGTCCGCTGCGAGGGTCCGGGTTCCGTCGACGGCGACCAGGACCGTGTCGGGGAGCTCGGCGCCGTCCGCGACGTGGGCGGCCAGGGCGGACAGGTCGGGGTGGGTGGTGAGGGGGACGCCGGCGGCGGTCAGGTCGTCGGCGAGTGCGGTGCCGTCCGCGGCACCGACGAGCGCGAGGGTGGCGGGAGCGGCCTCGGCGGCCTCCCCGGTCGCGTCCTGCGTCGGCTGGGGTACGGGGGTCCAGTCCAGGGCGAACAGCGCGTCGCGGGCGAGGCCCGCCGAACCGTTCGCCTGCTGGTCGCCGGAGACCGGACGGGAGACGAGCTGGTCGATGGCGGCGACCGGACGGCCGGCGGTGTCGGCGACCGCGATGGCCGTCGACCGGCCGTTGTCGCCCGTCGGTGCCAGCCGGACGCGCAGCCCGGTGGCGCCGGTGGCGTACAGGGTGGCGCCCTCCCAGGAGAACGGGAGTCCGCCGTCCGGCTCCTCGCCGCCGTGGGCCAGGAGCGCGGCGTGCAGCGCGGCGTCGAGGAGCGCGGGGTGCAGTCCGAAGGCGGCCGCGTCCTCGGCGGCGGACTCCGGCAGGGCCACCTCGGCGTACCGCACGTCCCCGACGCGCCAGGCGGCCCGCAGGCCCTGGAAGACCGGACCGTAGCCGAAGCCGGCGGTGGCGAAGTGGGTGTAGCAGTCGTCGGTGTCGAGGGGTTCGGCGTCGGCGGGCGGCCAGACCGTGGCGTCGAAGCCGGCGTCGGCCGGGGCGGGGCCCGTGGTGAGGGTGCCGGTGGCGTGCTGGGTCCAGGACACGTCGGCGGCGTGCTCCGGCCGTGAGTGGAGGGTGACGGTGCGGCGGCCGGTGTCGTCGGCGGCGCCGACCCGGACCTGGGTCTGCAGCGCGCCGCGCTCGGGCAGCACCATCGGTGCGGCCAGCGTCAGTTCCTCGACGCGGTCGCAGCCGACCTCGTCGCCGGCCCGGAACGCCAGCTCCAGCAGCGCGGTGCCGGGCAGCAGGACCTGTCCCATGACGGCGTGGTCGGCCAGCCACGGGTGCGACTGCAACGACAGCCGGCCGGTGAACAACACCCCTTCGCCTTCGGCGAGTTCGACCGAGCCGTTGAGCAGCGGGTGTCCGGCGGCGGTGAGGCCGACGGCCGTGGCGTGCGCGGTGGACGGCGTGCCGGTGGGCCAGTAGGTGGCGTGCTGGAAGGCGTAGGTCGGCAGCTCGACGCGGACCGCTCCGGAGCCGGCGAAGAGCGCCGACCAGTCGATGCGCAGTCCCGCGGTGTGCAGGTGGGCGAGTGCGGTGAGTGCGGCGTTCTCCTCGTCGCGGCCCTTGCGCAGGACCGGGACGGTGATCGCGTCACCGGTCAACGACTCCTGGGCCATGGCGGACAGCACGCCGTCCGGCCCCAGCTCCAGGAACACGGTGGCGCCTTCGTTCTCCAACGTGGCGACGCCGTCGGCGAAGCGGACCGCTTCCCGGACGTGCCGGACCCAGTAGTCGGCCGAGCGGAGTTCGTCGGCCGTGGCCAGGCGGCCGGTCAGGTTCGACACGACGGGGAGGGTCGGGTCGGCGTAGGACAGTCCCTCGGCGACGGCGCGGAAGTCCGCCAGCATCGGGTCCATCAGCGGGGAGTGGAAGGCGTGCGAGACCCGCAGCCGGGTCGTCTTGCGGCCGGTCTCGGCGAGCCGTTCCGCCAGCGCACCGGTCGCGCTCTCGGTACCGGAGACGACCACGGAGGCGGGGCCGTTGACGGCCGCGATCGACACCTCGTCGGTGAGGTGCGGGGTGATCTCGTCCTCGGTTGCCTGGACGGCGACCATCGCACCACCCGACGGCAGCGCCTGCATCAGCGACGCACGCGCCACCACCAGACGGCAGGCATCCTCAAGCGTCAACACCCCGGCGACATGAGCCGCGGCGATCTCGCCGATGGAGTGCCCGGCCACGAAGTCCGGCCGCACACCCCAACTCTCCACCAACCGGAAGAGCGCCACCTCAACCGCGAAGAGCGCGGGCTGCGTCCAACCGGTCTCGTTCAACGAGTCGGCATCCGCACCCCACATCACCTCCCGCAAGCCAACGGCGTCCGAATCGGACAGCTCAGCATCCAGCAGCGCGACCACAGCATCCAGAGCCTGGGCGAACACCGGGAACCGGTCGTACAGCTCACGCCCCATCCCCAGACGCTGCGAACCCTGACCCGAGAACAGCACCGCACAACGACCCGGGCGGATGCGGTCGACGACGACGGCGGAGTCCGCTTCACCGGCGGCGACGGCCGTCAACGCACGTACGGTGTCGGCGCGTTCGGAGGCGAGGACCACCGCTCGGTGGTCGAACGCCGAACGGGTGGTCGCCAGCGAGTGGCCGAGGTCGAGCGGGCGCAGGTCGGACCGCTCGGTCAGCGTGGTCAGCAGGCGGGCGGCCTGGTCGCGCAGGGCTTCGGGGGACTTTCCGGACAGCGGGAGCGGGACGACGGTGGGCGCGGGCCCACTCGGCGCCTCGGTCGCATCCGGAGCGGGCGCCGACTGTTCCAGGATGACGTGGGCGTTGGTGCCGCTGATGCCGAACGAGGAGACGCCGGCGCGACGGGCCCGGCCGGTCTCCGGCCAGGCGGTCTGCTCGGTCAGCAGCTCGACGGCGCCCGCGCTCCAGTCCACGTGCGACGACGGCGCGTCGACGTGCAGGGTCTGCGGGAGGACGCCGTGCCGCATCGCCATCACCATCTTGATGACGCCGGCGACACCGGCCGCGGCCTGTGCGTGCCCGATGTTGGACTTGAGCGAGCCGAGCCAGAGGGGCTGGTCCGCCGTGCGGTCCTGGCCGTAGGTGGCGAGCAGGGCCTGGGCCTCGATCGGATCGCCGAGCGTGGTGCCGGTGCCGTGCGCCTCGACCACGTCCACCTCAGCGGTGGACAGGCCGCCGCTGGCCAGTGCCTGGCGGATGACGCGCTGCTGCGACGGACCGTTGGGGGCGGTCAGGCCGTTGGACGCACCGTCCTGGTTGACGGCCGAACCCCGCACCACGGCCAGGATCTCGTGACCGTTACGGATGGCATCCGACTGGCGCTCCAGCACCAGCATGCCCACGCCCTCGGACCAGCCCACGCCGTCCGCGGCCTCGGCGAACGCCTTGGAGCGGCCGTCCGCGGCCAGACCCCGCTGGCGCGAGAACTCCACGAACGTGCTCGGCGTGGACATCACCGTCACACCACCGGCCAACGCCAGCGAGCACTCCCCCGCCCGCAGCGCCTGGGCCGCCCAGTGCAGCGCGACCAGCGACGAGGAGCAGGCGGTGTCCACGGTCACGGCCGGGCCCTCGAAGCCGAAGGTGTACGAGACGCGGCCGGAGGCCACGCTGCCCGCACTTCCCTGCCCCTGGAATCCCTCGAACTCCTTACCGCTCAGCATGCTTCCGTAGTCGCCGTACATCACACCGGCGAAGACGCCGGTCTGGCTGCCGCGCAGGCTCTGCGGGTCGATGCCGGCGCGCTCGATCGCCTCCCAGGACGACTCCAGCAGCAGGCGCTGCTGGGAGTCGGTGGCCACGGCTTCCCGCGGGCTCATGCCGAAGAACGCCGGGTCGAACTCCCCCGCCTCGTGCAGGAATCCACCGGAGCGGGTGTAGGACGTGCCCAGGTGCTCGGGGTCCGGGTCGTAGAGGTTGTCGAGGTCCCAGCCGCGGTTGGTCGGGAAGTCGGTGATGGCGTCGGTTCCGTTGCTGACCAGGCGCCACAGGTCCTCGGGGGAGGCGACCCCGCCCGGGAAGCGGCAGGCCATCCCCACGACCACGATCGGGTCGTCCGGTGCCGACGCGAGTGCCTGGGCCGGTGCCTGTGCCTGGCTCTCCGCGGCGCCGAACAGCTCCTGGTGGAGGTGGTCCGCGAGGGCGGAGAGGGTGGGGTGGTCGAAGACCATGGTGGCGGACAGGCGCAGGCCGGTGGCGGTGCGCAGGCGGTTGCGGAGTTCGACGGCGGTGAGGGAGTCGAAGCCCAGGTCGCGGAAGGCGCGTTCGGCGTCGATGGCGTTGCCGTCGGCGTGGCCGAGGACGTGGGCGGCGCTGCCGCGGACGAGGTCGAGGAGTGCCTCGTGGCGGTGGGCGTGGTCGAGGCCGCCGAGCCGTTGGAGGAGGCCGGAGTCGGCGCCGGGGGCGAGGGTGGTGGCTGCCGCGGTGCGGCGCGGCGGCGTGCGGAGCAGGCCGCGGAGAAGCGGTGTGCTCTCGCCCTGGGTGCGCAGGGCGGCCAGGTCCAGGCGGGCCGGGACGAGCGCGGCACGGCCGGTCGCCAGCGCCGTGTCGAAGAGGGCCAGGCCCTGTTCGACGCTCAGCAGCGGCATACCGGACTCGGCGGCGCGGCGGATGTCCCGGTCGGTCAGGCCGGCAGTCATGCCGACGCCCTGTTCCCAGGCACCCCAGGCCAGCGACACACCGGGCAGTCCGGCCGCCGTGCGATGGGCCGCCAGGGCGTCCAGGAAGGCGTTGCCGGCCGCGTAGTTGGCCTGGCCCGGTCCGCCGAACACGCCCGCGACGGAGGAGAAGACGACGAACGCGTCCAGGTCCATCGCGCGGGTGGCCTCGTGGAGGTGCCAGGCGCCGTCCACCTTCGGGCGCAGCACCGCGGCCAGGCGCTCCGGCGTCAGCGACGCCACCACGCCGTCGTCCAGCACGCCGGCCGTGTGCACGACCGCCGTCAGCGGATGTGCCGCCGGGACGCCGGCGAGCAGCTCGGCGACGGCCGCCCGATCGGCGACGTCGCAGGCCGCGACCGCGACCTGTGCGCCCGCCGACTCCAGCTCCGCGACCAGTTCGGCCGCGCCCGCCGCACCGCTGCCGGAACGGCTGGTCAGCAGCAGGTGCCGGACGCCGCAGGAGTGCACCAGGTGCCGGGCCAGGACTCCGCCCAGGCCACCGGTGCCGCCGGTGACCAGCACCGTTCCGTCCGCGGTCCAGGGCGTGTCGGTGGTCGTGGGGGCGGGGGTGCGAGTGAGGCGGGCGGCGGCGGCGCGGCCGCCGTGGAGGAGGAGTTGCGGTTCGTCGAGGGCCAGGGCGCGGGTGAGCGCGGTGGTGGAGGCGGGTTCGGTGTCGAGGTCGAGGAGGGCGAAGGTGCCGGGGTTCTCGGTCTGTGCGGAGCGGATCAGGCCCCAGACCGCGGCGGCGGCCAGGTCGGTGGCGGGCGCGTCGCCGGTGGTGACGGCTCCGTGGGTGACGAAGACCAGGCGGGAGCCGGCGAGCCGGTCGGTGGCGAGCCACTGCTGGACGAGGGTCAGTGCGGTGGTGGTGAGGGTGTGGACGGCGCCCGGGGTGTCGTCGTGGGGGTCGCCGTGGAGCGGGACGAGGACCGTGGCGGGCGGGGTGGTGTCGGCGGCCAGGAGGTCGTCGAGGGTGGCGTGACGGGTGAGGGAGGGAAGGTCGTCGAGCGGGGTGGTGTCCGGGCCGAGGAGGGCCGGCGGCGCGGGGTTCGCGGCGTCGGGGAGCGGGACGGGGGTCCAGTCCAGCTGGAAGAGCGCGTCGCGGGCGTGGGTGTGATGGGTGGTCAGCTGCTCGGCGTCCAGGGGGCGGGCGAGGAGCCGGGTGACGGTGGCGACGGGGTGGCCGGCCGGGTCGACGGCGGTGAGGGACAGGCCGCCCGGGCCGGCCGGGGCGAGGCGGACGCGCAGTGCGGTGGCCCCGGTGGCGTGCAGGGTGACGCCTTCCCAGGAGAACGGGAGACCGGTGTCGCCGTCGTCGGAGAGGAGGGCGGGGTGCAGGGCCGCGTCGAGGAGGGCGGGGTGCAGGCCGAAGGCGGCCGCGTCGTCGGTGGCCGGTTCCGGCAGGGCCACTTCGGCGTAGAGGACGTCGCCGGTGCGCCAGGCGGCGCGCAGGCCCTGGAAGGCGGGGCCGTAGGCGAAGCCGAGGGTGGCGAAGTGGGCGTAGCAGTCTTCGGTGGTCAGGGGTTGGGCATCGGCGGGCGGCCAGGCCGTGGTGTCGAACGGCGGGGCGGCGGGGGTGGCGGTGGAGAGCACACCGGTGGCGTGCAGCGTCCAGGTGCCGTCGGTGGCGTCGTCGGGGCGGGTGTGGAGGGTGACGGTGCGGCGGCCGGTGTCGTCGGCGGCGCCGACGTGGACCTGGAGGAGGACGGCGGTGTCCTCGGGCAGGGTCAGCGGGGCGGCGAGGGTGAGTTCCTCGATGTGGCCGCAGCCGGTCTCGTCGCCCGCGCGGACGGCGAGTTCCACCAGCGCGGTGCCGGGGAGCAGGACGGTGCCCAGGACGGTGTGGTCGGCCAGCCAGGGGTGGGTGCGCAGGGAGAGGCGGCCGGTGAACAGCGCGCCGTCGTCGGGGAGTTGCACGGCGGCGCCCAGCAGCGGGTGCTCGGCGGCGCCGAGGCCGGCGGCGCGGACGTCGTCGGGGCGGGCGGTGCGGGCGGCGGGCCAGAACCAGCGGTGCTGGAAGGCGTAGGTCGGCAGGTCGACGCGGACGGCGCCCAGGCCGTCGTAGGTGGCGGACCAGTCGGCCTCGACGCCGAGCATCTGGAGGTGGCTGAGGGCGGCGGCGACGGCCTGTTCCTCGGGCCGGTCCTTGCGCAGCAGCGGGACGGTGGTGGCGCCCTCGGGTGCGGTTTCCTGGGCCATGGCGGACAGCACGCTGTCCGGGCCGAGTTCGATGAAGGTGGTGACGCCGCGGTCGGCGAGGGTGGTGATGCCGTCGGCGAAGCGGACCGCGTCGCGGACGTGGCGGACCCAGTAGTCGGCCGAGCGGAGTTCGTCGGCCGAGGCCAGTTCGCCGGTCAGGTTGGACACGACGGGGTAGGTCGGGGCGGCGAAGGTGAGGCTGTCGACGACGGCGCGGAAGTCGTCGAGCATCGGCGCCATCAGCGGGGAGTGGAAGGCGTGGCTGACGCGCAGGCGGGTGGTGCGGCGGCCCTGGTCGGCGAAGTGCCGGCCGAGGGCGAGGGCGGCGTCCGCGTGGCCGGAGACGACGACGGAGGCCGGGCCGTTGATCGCGGCGATCGAGATGTCGTCGGTGAGGAGCGGGGTGACCTCGTCCTCGGTTGCCTGGACAGCGATCATGGCGCCGCCTTCGGGCAGCGACTGCATCAGTGCGGCGCGGGCGACGACGAGGCGGCAGGCGTCGGCCGGGGAGAGGACGCCTGCGACGTGCGCGGCGGCGATCTCGCCGATGGAGTGGCCGGCGACGAAGTCCGGGGTGACGGACCAGGATTCCAGGAGGCGGAAGAGTGCCACTTCGATGGCGAAGAGGGCGGGTTGGGTGTAGCCGGTGCGGTCCAGGAGCTGGGCGTCGTCGCCCCAGATGATGTCCCGCAGGGGGCGGCCGAGTTCCGCGTCCAGGCAGGTGAGGACGGTGTCGAGGGCTTCGGCGAAGACGGGGAAGCGCTCGTAGAGGACGCGGCCCATGCCGAGTCGTTGGGAGCCCTGGCCGGAGAAGAGGAAGGCGGTCCGGCCGGTGCGGGAGGTGCCGGTGCGGGCGGCCGGGTCGTCCTTGCCGGCGGCGAGGGCGGCGAGGGCGCGCAGGGCCTCGGCGTGGTCGCTGCCGAGGACGACGGCGCGGTGGTCGAAGGCGGTGCGGGTGCTGATCAGCGAGTAGCTGATGTCCAGGGGGCGCAGTTCGGGGTGGGCCTCGACGTGGGCGAGGAGGCGGGCGGCCTGGTCGCGCAGGGCGTCGGGGGTCTTCGCGGACAACGCCCAGGGGGCGACGGGCAGTTCCTCGACGGGGCGGCGGGTGCTCACGGCGGTGCCGGGGACGACGGTCGGCGGCTGCTCGATGATGACGTGGGCGTTGGTGCCGCTGATGCCGAAGGAGGAGACGCCGGCGCGGCGGGCGCGGCCGGACTCGGGCCAGGCGGTCTGCTCGGTGAGCAGTTCGACGGCGCCCGCGGTCCAGTCGATGTGCGAGGACGGCGCGTCGACGTGCAGGGTCTGCGGGAGGATGCCGTACCGCATCGCCATGACCATCTTGATGATGCCGGCGACGCCGGCCGCGGCCTGGGTGTGGCCGATGTTGGACTTCACCGAGCCCAGCCACAGGGGCTGTTCGGGGGCGCGGTCGCGTCCGTAGGTGGCGATGAGTGCCTGGGCCTCGATCGGGTCGCCGAGCGTGGTGCCGGTGCCATGGGCCTCGACGACGTCCACGTCGTCGGTGGACAGGCCGCCGCTGGCCAGTGCCTGGCGGATGACGCGTTGCTGGGACGGGCCGTTGGGGGCGGTGAGGCCGTTGGAGGCGCCGTCCTGGTTGACGGCGGAGCCCCGCACCACGGCCAGGATCTCGTGACCGTTGCGGAGGGCGTCCGACTGGCGCTCCAGCACCAGCATGCCGACGCCTTCGGACCAGGCGACGCCATCGGCGGCCTCGGCGAACGCCTTGGACCGGCCGTCGGGGGCCAGGCCCCGCTGGCGCGAGAACTCGACGAACGTGCTGGGCGTGGACATCACCGTCACACCACCGGCCAACGCCAGCGAGCACTCCCCCGCCCGCAGCGCCTGGGCCGCCCAGTGCAGCGCGACCAGCGAGGAGGAGCAGGCGGTGTCGACCGTGACGGCCGGGCCTTCGAGGCCGAGGGTGTAGGAGATGCGGCCGGAGGCGACGCTGGGGGCGCTGCCGTTGCCGCGGAACGCCTCGTACTCGTCGCCGGTCAGGGTGGTGCCGTAGTCGTTGTACATGACGCCGGCGAAGACGCCGGTGCGGCTGTCGCGCAGTGAGACGGGGTCGATGCCGGCGCGTTCGACGGCCTCCCAGGACAGTTCGAGCAGCAGGCGCTGCTGGGAGTCGGTGGCCAGCGCCTCGCGGGGGCTCATGCCGAAGAAGTCCGGGTCGAAGGCGCCGGCGTCGTGCAGGAAGCCGCCGGCGCGGACGTGGGTGCGGCCGGGGCGGTCCGGGTCGGGGTCGTAGAGGTTGTCCAGGTCCCAGCCGCGGTTGGTCGGGAACGGGCCGGTGGCGTCGGCGCCTTCGCTGACCAGGCGCCAGAGGTCCTCGGGTGAGGCGACGCCGCCGGGGTAGCGGCAGGCCATGCCGACGATGACGATCGGGTCGTCGGTGGTGGCGGCGACCGGCGTCGGCAGCGCGGCGAGGGGGGTCGATTCCTCGTCCGTGCCGAGGAGTTCGTCGCGCAGGTGGTCGGCGAGGGCGTGCGGTGTCGGGTAGTCGAACACCATGGTGGCGGGCAGGCGCAGGCCGGTGGCGGTGTTGAGCGCGTTGCGGAGTTCGACGGCGGTGAGGGAGTCGAAGCCGAGGTCCTGGAACTGGCGGCCGGCTTCGACGTCGGTGGCGTCGGTGTGGCCGAGGACGTGGGCGATCTGGGTGCGGACGAGGTCGAGGAGGGCTTCCCGGCGGGCGGTGGTGTCGAGGCCGGTGAGGCGTTGGGCGAGGCCGTCGGCGGTCTGGGAGACCTGGGCGGCGGTGCGGCGTGCGGGGGTGCGGATCAGGCCGCGCAGCAGGGGGGCGATCTCGCCCTGGGTGCGCAGGACGGGCAGGTCGAGGCGGACCGGGGCGAGGGCGGCGGGGCCGGCGGCGAGGGCCGCGTCGAACAGGGCGGTGCCCTGTTCCACGGTGAGCGGTGGCATGCCGGAGCGGGCGATGCGTTCGACGTCGAGGTCGGTCAGGCTCTTGGTCATGCCGACGCGCTGGGTCCAGGGGCCCCAGGCCAGGGAGGTGGCGGGCAGGCCGGCGGCGGCGCGCTGGGCGGCGAGGGCGTCCAGGAAGGCGTTGCCGGCGGCGTAGTTGGCCTGGCCGGGGCTGCCGAGGGTGGCGGCGACGGAGGAGAACAGGACGAAGGCGTCCAGGTCGAGGTGGCGGGTGGCGTGGTGCAGGTGCCAGGCGGCGTCCGCCTTCGGCCGCAGGACGGCGGCCAGGCGCTCGGGGGTGAGGGAGCCGAGGACGCCGTCGTCGACGATGCCGGCGGTGTGCACGACGGCGGTGAGCGGGTGGGTGCCGGGGACAGTGGCGAGGAGGTCGGTGACGGCGGCGGCGTCGGTGACGTCGCAGGCGGCGATGCGGACGGTGGCGCCGTGGTCGGTGAGTTCGGTGGTCAGGTCGTCGGCGCCGGTGGCGGCCGGGCCGCGGCGGCTGACGAGCAGCAGGTGGCGGACGCCGTGGGTGGTGACCAGGTGGCGGGCGAGGACCGCGCCGAGGCCGCCGGTGCCGCCGGTGATCAGGACGGTGCCGTCGGGGTTCCAGTCCAGGGGTGCGGTGGGGAGGGGGACGCGGGCGAGGCGTGCGGTGTGCACGTCGGTGCCGCGGAGCGCGAGGTCGGGTTCGTCGCCGGTGGCGGCCAGGGCGGTCGCCAGGGCCGCGGGGTCGGGGTGGGGGGTGTCGAGGTCGAGGAGGGCGAAGCGGCCGGGGTTCTCGGTGCGGGCGGTGCGGATCAGACCGCCGGCGGCCGCGGCGGCGGGGTCGGTGCCGTCGGTGGCGCCGTGGGTGAGGAGGACCAGGCGGGCGGCGGCGAACCGGGCGTCGGCGAGCCACTGTTGGGCGAGGTCGAGGACGGCCGCGGTGGTGGTGTGCGCGGCGTCGGGGGCGGTGGTCTCCGGGTCGGTGGTCAGCGTGGTGACGACCAGGTCGGGGACGGGGCCTTCGGCGGCGGCGAGGGCGGCCAGGTCGCGGTGGGTGGTGGCGTGCAGGCCGGTGGTGCGCAGGGCGTCGGCGAGCGCGTCCGGGTCGGGGCCGAGGACGGCGATGCCGGTCGGGGTGGGGGTGGGCCGGGTGCGCAGCGGGGTCCACTCGACGTGGAAGAGGGAGTCGCGGTGGACCGCGGCGGTGGTGCCGGCTGCGTCGGCGGGGACCTCGCGGGAGACCAGGGAGTCCACGGACAGGACGGGGGCGCCGGCGGTGTCGTAGACGGCGATGGTGACGGTGTCCTCGCCGGCGGGGGCGATCCGGGCGCGGACGGTGGGGGCGCCGGCGGCGGCGAGCGAGACGCCTTCCCAGGCGAAGGGCAGGCCGCCGCGGCTGATGGCGCCGAGGTCGGCGTAGGCGGCGGCGTGCTGGGCGGCGTCCAACAGGGCCGGGTGCAGGCCGAATTCGGTGGGGTCGGTGCCGGCGTCGTCGGAGAGGGCGACCTCGGCGTAGACCTCGGTGCCGCGGCGCCAGGCGGCGCGCAGGCCCTGGAAGGCGGGGCCGTAGGCGAAGCCGAGGTCGGCCAGGCGCGCGTAGGCGCCGGTGAGGTCGACGGGTTCGGCGTCGGCGGGGGGCCAGACGGTGGCGTCGAAGGCCGGGTCGGGGGCGCCGGCGCCGGTGGTCAGGACGCCGGTGGCGTGCTGGGACCAGGGCAGGTCGAAGCCGTCCGCGGTGCGGGAGAAGATGCCGAGGGTGCGGCGGCCGGCGGTGTCGGGGGCGCCGACGCGGACCTGGAGCTGGACGCCGCCCTGCTCGGGGAGGACCAGGGGTGCGGCCAGGGTGAGTTCCTCGACGCGGTCGCAGCCGGCCTCGTCGCCGGCGCGGACGGCCAGTTCGACGAAGGCGGTGCCGGGGAGCAGGGCCCGGCCCTGGACGCCGTGGTCGGCGAGCCAGGGGTGGGTGCGGACGGAGAGCCGGCTGGTGAACAGGTAGCCGGCGCCGTCGGCGAGTTCGACGGTGGCGCCGAGCAGCGGGTGGTCGGCGGAGCCGAGTCCGGCGGCGGTGACGTCCTGGGTGGCGCGGGCGGCGGTGGGCCAGTAGCGCTGGTGCTGGAAGGGGTAGGTGGGCAGGTCGGTGCGGCGGGCGCCGGTGCCGTCGAAGAGGCGGGCCCACTGGACGGTGACGCCGCGGACGTGGGCGCGGGCCAGGCCGGTGAGGGCGGAGAGCTCTTCGGGGCGGTCCTTGCGGAGCAGCGGGACGGCGGTGGCGCCGTCGGGGAGGGAGTCCTGGGCCATGGCGGACAGCACGCCGTCCGGGCCGAGTTCGACGAGGGTGGTGACGCCGCGGGCGGTGAGGGTGGTGATGCCGTCGGCGAAGCGGACGGCCTCGCGGACGTGGCGGACCCAGTAGTCGGCGGAGCACAGGTCGGCGTCGGTGGCGATGGTGCCGGTGAGGTTGGAGACGACCGGGAGGCGCGGCGCGTGGTAGGTGAGGCCCTCGGCGACGGTGCGGAAGTCCGCCAGCATCGGGTCCATCAGCGGTGAGTGGAAGGCGTGGCTGACCCGCAGCCGGGTGGTCTTGCGGTCCTGGTCGGCGAAGTGCGCGGCGATCGCGGCGACGGCGTCCTCGGTGCCGGCGACGACGACGGCGGTGGGGCCGTTGACGGCGGCGATCGAGACGTCGTCGGTGAGGAGGGGGCGGACCTCGTCCTCGGTGGCGCGGATCGCGAGCATGGCGCCGCCGCGCGGGAGGGCCTGCATGAGGCGGGCGCGGGCGGCGACGAGGGTGCAGGCGTCGGCCAGGGAGAGGACGCCGGCGACGTGGGCGGCGGCGAGTTCGCCGATGGAGTGGCCGCCGACGAAGTCGGGGGTGACGCCGAGGGAGGCGATCAGCCGGTAGAGGGCGACCTCGACGGCGAACAGGGCGGGTTGGGCCCGGCCGGTGTCGTTGAGCGCGTCGGCGTCGGTGCCCCAGACGACCTCGCGCAGCGGGCGGTCTAGGTGGCTGTCGAGGAGGGCGGCGATCTCGTCGAAGGTCTCGGCGAACACCGGGAAGCGGGCGTGGAGTTCGCGTCCCATGCCCAGGCGCTGGGAGCCCTGGCCGGAGAAGAGGACGGCGGACAGGCCCTCGCCCGCGACGCCGTGGGCCAGTTCGGTGAGGCCGGCCGGGTCGGTGGCATCGGCGAGGAGGACGGTGCGGTGCTCGAAGGTGGCGCGGCCGTCGGCGAGGGAGTGGCCGATGTCGAGGGGGTCGGCGTCGGGGGTGGCGGCGAGGTGGGCGGCCAGGCGGGTGCGCTGGGCGTCGAGGGCGGCGGCGGTGCGGGCGGAGAGCGTCCAGGGGATGACGGCGGGGCGGACGGCGGGTTCGGCGGCGGGCGCTTCGGGGGCGGCGGGGGCCTGTTCGAGGATGAGGTGGGCGTTGGTGCCGCTGATGCCGAAGGAGGAGACGCCGGCGCGGCGGGCGCGTCCGGTCTCGGGCCAGGTGACGGGCTCGTTGAGGAGGGCGACCGCGCCGGTGGTCCAGTCGACGTCGGTGGTGGGTTCGGCGGCGTGCAGGCTGCGGGGCAGTTCGCCGTGGCGGAGCGCCATGATCATCTTGATCACGCCGGCGGCGCCCGAAGCGGCCTGGGTGTGGCCGATGTTGGACTTCACCGAGCCCAGCCACAGGGGCCGCGGCCGGTCCTGTCCGTAGGTGGCCAGGAGCGCCTGGGCCTCGATGGGGTCGCCGAGGGTGGTGCCGGTGCCGTGGGCCTCGACGGCGTCGATGTCGGCGCCGGTGAGGTGGGCGTTGTCCAACGCGGCGCGGATGACGCGCTGTTGGGAGGGGCCGTTGGGGGCGGTCAGGCCGTTGGAGGCGCCGTCCTGGTTGATGGCGGAGCCGCGGAGCACGGCGAGGACCGGGCGGCCCTCGCGCTGGGCGTCGGAGAGCCGCATCAGGACGAGCAGGCCGGCGCCCTCGCCCCAGCCGGTGCCGTCGGCGCGGTCGGAGAACGGCTTGCAGCGGCCGTCGGCGGCCAGTCCGCTCTGTGCGGTGAAGGAGACGAACGGACCGGGGGTGGCCATGATGGAGGCGCCGCCGGCCAGGGCCATGGCGCATTCGCCGCCGCGCAGGGCCTGGACGGCCCAGTGCAGGGCGACCAGGGAGGAGGAGCAGCCGGTGTCGACGGTGACGGCGGGGCCCTCGGCGCCGAGGGTGTAGGAGAGCCGGCCGGAGATGACGCTGGCGGCGTGGCCGGTGGTGGAGTAGACCTCGACGTCCTCGTCGGAGGCCTTGATGACCTCGCCGTAGTCCTGTCCGGTGGTGCCGACGAAGACGCCGGTCTGGCTGCCGCGGAGGGTCGAGGGGTCGATGCCGGCGCGCTCCAGGGCCTCCCAGGTGATCTCCAGGAGGATGCGCTGCTGGGGGTCCATGGCGACCGCTTCGCGCGGGGAGATGCCGAAGAAGCCGGGGTCGAAGCCGGCGGCGTCGTCGACGAAGCCGCCGACCTGGGCGAGGCTGCTGCCCTCGCCGGCGCCGGCCAGCTTCTCCAGGTCCCAGCCGCGGTCCTGCGGGAACGGCCCGATGACGTCGCGGCCTTGGGCGACCAGGTCCCAGAGGTCTTCGGGGGAGGTGACGCCGCCGGGGAACCGGCAGCCGATGCCGACGACCGCGACGGGTTCCACGGCCGCAGCCACCAGCTGCTCGTTCTGCCGGCGCAGCCGCTCGATCTCCTTCAGGGACGACCGGAGTGCCTCGACGTACTTGTTGGGGGTCGTGCTCATGGTGGGCTCCAGCTCTCTTTCAGTTCGCCGAGTTCTCGGTGGCCAGCCGCAGCAGGGCTTCGGCGTCCATGTCGTCGAGGGATTCCGAGGTGGCGTCGGTCTCGGGGGCGGGGTCGTCGCCGGGATCGGAGTCGGCGAGTTTGAGCACCATGTCGAGGAGGCCCGCCTTGCGCAGTCGTCCGATGGGGACGGTGGCGAGCGCCTCGCGAATGCGGGCGTCGGGGTCGTCGGGGCGGCCGGTGCCTGCGTCCTCGGGTGCGGTGCCGAAGAGCAGCGGGCCGAGGTGGGCGGCGAGGGCCGTCGGGGTCGGGTGGTCGAAGACGAGGGCGGCCGGCAGCGGCAGGCCGAGGGCGGTGCGCAGCCGGTTGCGCAGTTCGACGGCGGTGACGGAGTCGAATCCGACGTCGCGGAAGGCGCGGCCGGCGGGGATGGCATCGGGGGTGTCGTGGCCCAGGGTCGCGGCGGCCTCGGCGCGGACGGCCTCGACGAGGGCCCGGCCGCGCTCCGCGGCGGACAGTTCGTCCAGGTGGCGGCGGAGCGGCGGGACGGCCTGGTCGGTGGCGTCGCCGGTCGCGGTGGCCGGTTCGTCGGTCAGGGCGCGGACGGCCTCCGGCACCGTGCTGATCAGGGCGCTGGGGCGGGTCGCGGTGAAGCTCGGGGCGAACGTCTCCCAGTCCATGAGGGTGACGGCGAGGGTGGTGTCGTCGTCCTCCAGCATCTGCTGGAGCGCGCCGAGGGCGTGGTCCGGTTCCATGGCGCGGACGCCTTGGCGGTGCAGGCGCTCGTGGACCTCGGGGACGGTGGCCATGCCGACCTCGCCCCAGGTGCCCCAGGCGACGGACGCGCCGGTCAGGCCCAGGGACCTGCGGTGGGCGGCGAGGGCGTCGAGGTAGGCGTTGGCGGCGGCGTAGCCGGGCTGGCCGCCGCTGCCCCAGACGGCGGCGCCGGAGGAGAACAGCACGAACGCGTCGAGGTCGTGGTCGGCGGTGAGTTCGTGCAGGTGGCGGGCGGCGGTGAGCTTGGCGCTCAGCAGCGCGTCGAGCTGGTCGAGGGTCAGGTCGGCGACCCGGGCGTCCCCGTCGGCCACGCCCGCGGAGTGGAAGACCGAGGTGAGCGGCTGGTCGTCGGGCAGCTCGGCCAGTAGGGCGGCCAGGGCGTCGCGGTCGGCGGCGTCGCAGGCGGCGAGGGTGACGCGGGCGCCCAACGCCTCCAGTTCGGCGCGGAGTTCGGCGGCGCCGGGTGCGTCGGGGCCGCGGCGGCTGGTGAGCACGAGGTGCCCGGCGCCGTGTGCGGCCATCCAACGGGCGACCCGGCCGCCGATGCCGCCGGTGCCGCCGGTGATCAGGCAGGTGCCGCGGCCGGTCCAGGGCCGGGCGGGGTGGGGTGCGGACGGTGTGGCGTGGACCAGGCGGCGGGCGAGGACTCCCGAGGCGCGGACGGCGAGTTGGTCCTCACCGGCCGGTTCGGCGAGCAGGCCGGTGAGCCGGGCGGCGGCGCGGGCGTCGAGGGTGGCGGGCAGGTCGATCAGGCCGCCCCAGCGGTCGGGGTGCTCCAGGGCGACGACCCGGCCGAGGCCCCACAGGGCGCCCTGCACCGGGCTGCCGAGGGTGTCGTCGCGGCCGGTGGCCACGGCGCCGTGGGTCAGGCACCACAGGGGCGCGGTCAGGCCGGCGTCGCCGAGTGCCTGGACCAGGACGAGGGTCTGGCCGAGTCCCAGCGGCATCGATCCGTGGTCCGGGTGCAGGTCCTCGGCGGCCGCCAGCAGCGACACGACGCCCGTGAACTGCTCGCCGTCCTCGACGAGTTGGGCGAGGTGCGCGGCCCAGGCGGCGCGGTCGGTGCCCTTGGCCTCGAAGCGGAGGGTGTCGGTGCCGAGGGCGTCGAGTGCGGCGGCGACCCAGGGGGTGTCGGCGTGGTCCGGCGGGACGACGACCAGCAGCCGGCCGGTGGCGCGGGCGGCGGGCTCGGCGACGCGGGTCCACTCCACGTGGTAGCGGAGCGCGTCGGCGTGGGTGCGGGCCTGGGTCTTGGCGCGCCAGGTGGACAGGGCGGGCAGGACGGTGCCGAGCGCGGTGTGCCCGTCGTCGGCGGGGACGCCGAGGGCGGCGGCGAGCGCGGCGAGGTCCTGGTTCTCCACCAGTTCCCAGAAGGCGGCGTCGGAGGCGTCGCCGTCGGCGGGGGTGGCGGGGCGGGGTTCGGGCCAGAAGTCCTGGCGCTGGAAGGGGTAGGTGGGCAGGTCCACCGGGGCGTAGGCGGGCCGGGCGAAGGCGGTGGTCCAGTCGACCGGGGCGCCGTGGGTGTGGGCCTCGGCCAGCGAGGTGATCAGGCGCCGGAGGCCGCCCTCGTCGCGGCGGAGCGAGCCGAGGACCACCGCGGACTCGCCGGTGTCCGCGGCCACCGCCTCCTGGGTCTCCTGGATCGGGGCGGCGAGCACGGGGTGCGGGCTGACCTCGATGAAGACGCGGTGTCCGGCGGCGAGGAGGGCGCGGGTGGCGTCCTCCATGCGGACGGTCTGCCGCAGGTTGGTGTACCAGTAGGCGCCGTCGAACGCGGCGTCGTCCACGCGGGCGCCGGTGACGGTCGAGTAGAACGGCACCTCGGGGGCGCGCGGGCTGACCGGGGCGAGGACGGGGGCGAGTCGGTCGCGGACGGCCTCGACGTGGCGGCCGTGCGAGGCGTAGTCCACGGACACCTTGCGGGCCCGGACGCCCTGCACCTCGCAGGCGGCGTGCAGGGCGTCGAGCGCGTCGGTGTCACCGGAGACGACCACGGACGAGGGTCCGTTGACGGCGGCGACGGACAGTGCCTCCTGCCACGGGGCGAGGAGTGCGGTGACCCGCTCGACGGGCGCGGAGACCGACATCATGCCGCCGCGCCCGGACAGTTGCGGAAGTGCCTGGCTGCGCAGGGCGACCACGCGGGCGGCGTCCGCGAGGCTGAGGGCGCCGGCGACGTACGCCGCGGCGATCTCGCCCTGGGAGTGGCCGACCACGGCGGCGGGGGCGACGCCGTGCGCGCGCCAGAGCGCGGACAGCGCGACCATCATGGCGAACAGGGCGGGCTGGACCACGTCGACGCGTTCCATCAGGGCGGGGTCGCCCTCGCCGGCCAGCACGTCGTGCAGTGACCAGTCGGTGTACGGGGCGAGGGCGGCGGCGCAGTCGTCGACCGCGGTGCGGAACACCTCGGAGGTGGCCAGGAGTTCGCGGCCCATGCCCCACCACTGGGAGCCCTGGCCGGGGAAGACGAAGACGACGCCGGCGGGATCGGGGGCGGCGGCGCCGGTCACCACGCCGGCCGCCGAGGCGCCGGTGGACAGGGCGGTCAGGCCGCGCAGGAAGTCCTCGTGCCGCTCGCCGACGACGACGGCGCGGTGGTCGAACGCGGTGCGTGTGGTGGCCAGGGCGTGTCCGATGCGGGCGGGCGGCAGGTCCGGGGCGTGCTGCACGGTGGCGAGGAGCCGGGCGGCCTGGTCGCGCAGGGCGGCGGCGGACTTGGCCGAGAGCGGCCACGGGACGACGGTGTCGGTGGCGGTCTCCGCGGGCTGTTCGGGGGCGGCGGGCGCGGGCTCGTCGGCCGGGGCCTGTTCGAGGATCAGGTGGGCGTTGGTGCCGCTGATGCCGAAGGAGGAGACCCCGGCGCGGCGGGGGCGCCCGCTCTCGGGCCAGGGGGTGCGGGCGCGGAGCAGTGCCACGGCGCCGGCGTCCCAGTCGACGTGGTGCGAGGGCTCGTCGAGGTGCAGGGTGCCGGGCAGCGCTCCGGCGGCCATGGCCTGCACCATCGTGATGACGCCGGCGACGCCGGCCGCGGCCTGGCTGTGGCCGATGTGGGACTTCACCGAGCCGAGCAGCAGCGGTCGTTCGGGGTCGCGGCCCTGGCCGTAGGTGGCGATGAGGGCCTGGGCCTCGATGGGGTCGCCGAGCTTGGTGCCGGTGCCGTGCGCCTCCACGGCGTCGACGTCGGCGGTGGTCAGGCCGGAGTTGGCCAGCGCCTGGCGGATGACGCGTTGCTGGGAGGGGCCGTTGGGGGCGGTCAGGCCGTTGGAGGCGCCGTCCTGGTTGACGGCGGAGCCGCGGAGGACGGCGAGGACCTGGTGCCCGTTGGCACGGGCGTCGGACAGGCGCTCCAGCACCACCACGCCGACGCCCTCGGCGAGGGTCATGCCGTCGGCGGCGTCGGAGAACGGCTTGCAGCGGCCGTTCTCGGCCAGGGCGCGCTGCCGGCTGAAGCCGACGAAGGCGTGCGGGGTGGCCATGACGGCCGCGCCGCCGGCCAGGGCGAGGCTGCTCTCTCCGCTGCGCAGGGACTGGCAGGCCAGGTGCAGGGCGACCAGCGAGGAGGAGCAGGCGGTGTCCACGGTGACAGCCGGGCCTTCCAGGCCGAGCAGGTAGGAGACCCGCCCGGACAGGACGCTGGCCGCGGTGCCGGTCATCATGTGGGTCTCGGACTCCCCGGTGCCGTTCTGCACGGTGCTGGAGTAGTCCTGGTAGCTGGCGCCGAAGAAGGTGCCGGCGGCGCTGCCGCGCAGCGCCTCGGGGTCGATGCCGGCCCGCTCGCACGCCTCCCAGGAGGTCTCCAGCAGGAGCCGCTGCTGCGGGTCCATGGCGAGGGCCTCGCGCGGGGAGATGCCGAAGAAGCCGGGGTCAAAGCCGGCCGCCTCGTGCAGGAATCCGCCCTGGACGGAGTAGGTGTGGCCGGCCCGGTCCGGGTCGGGGTCGTACAGGCCCCGGGCGTCCCAGCCGCGGTCGGTGGGGAACTCCGAGATGGCGTCGACGCCGTCGAGGGCGAGCCGCAGCAGTTCCTCGGGGGTGTCGGCGCCGCCGGGGTAGCGGCAGCTCATGCCGATGACGACGATCGGGTCGTCGTCGGCCGGCGTGCCGGTCGCGGCGCCCGGCTGCGATGCCTGGCCGGTCAGGCCGAGCGCCGTCGCCTTCATGTAGGCGGCGAGCGCGGCGCAGTTGGGGTGGTCGAAGACCATCGTGGACGGCAGCCGCAGTCCGGTGCCGGCGGCCAGGCGGTTGCGCAGGTCGACGGCGGTGACCGAGTCGAAGCCGAGGTCGCGGAAGGCGCGGCGCTCGGGGAAGGAGTCCGCGGAGGCGTGGCCGAGGACGGCGGCGGCCTCGGTGCGCACCAGGGTGAGCAGCAGGCGGTCCTGTTCGGCGTCGGTGAGGCCGTGCAGCCGGGCCGCCAGGCCGCCGGCGGCCGGGTCCGCGGTGGCGGGGGCGGCAGCCCGGTCCAGGCGGCGCCGGACCTCGGGGATCTGGTCGAAGAGGTGCGCGGGGCGCCCGGCGGTGAAGACGTCGTGGTAGGTGTCCCAGTCGATGTCCATGAGGCCGATGACGGTCTCGTCGTCGTCCAGGACGTGCTGGAGTGCGGCCATCGCCACCTCGGGGTCGAGGTATTCCAGGCCGCTGCGGCGGATGCGGTGCGGGTCGGCCAGTTCCCGCTCGGCGTCGTCGGGCCACTTGCCCCAGTGGATGGAGGTGGCGCGCAGTCCGCGGGCGCGCCGCTGCTCGGCGAGCGCGGAGAGGTAGGCGTTGCCGGCGACGTAGGCGGCGTGCACGCCGCTGCCCCACATGCCGGCGGTGGAGGAGTACAGGACGAAGTCGTCCAGTTCGGCGTCGTCGAGGAGTTCGTCGAGGATCTGCGCGCCGGTCACCTTGGCGTGCACGACGCCCGCGAACGCCTCCACGGTGGTGTCGGCGAGCGCGGACAGCTCGATGCTGGCGGCGGCGTGGAGGACGGTGCGGACGGTGCGCCCGTCGGCCTTGAGGCCGTCCAGGAGCGCGGCGACGGCGTCCCGGTCGGTGAGGTCGCAGGCGGCCGCGGTCACCTCGGTGCCCAAGTCGGCGAGTTCCGCGATGAGTTCGGGAGCGCCGGGGGCGTCCGCGCCGCGTCGGCTGACCAGCACCACGTGCTCGGCGCCGCGGTGGGCGAGCCAGCGGGCGAGCTGGGGGGCGAGGGTGCCGGAGCCGCCGGTGATCAGGGTGGTGCCGCGCGGCTGCCAGGTGCGGGCCGGTCCGCCACCGCGGTGTCCGGCGCGGACGATCCGGCGGGCCAGCACCCCCGCCGGGCGGACGGCCAGTTGGTCCTCGGCGCCGAGGGCACCGGACAGGACGGCGGCGAGCCGCTGGGCGGCCCGGGCGTCGAGGGCGGCGGGCAGGTCGACGGTGCCGCCCCAGCGCTCGGGGTGCTCCAGGGCCGCGGTCCAGCCGACGCCGGCGATCTGGGCCTGGACGGGCCGGGTGACGGGGTCGGACGGTCCGGTGGCGAAGGCGCCGCGGGTCAGGAACCACAGCGGCGCGGGGACCCCGGCGTCGCCGAGTGCCTGGACGAGGGAGACGGCGAGGGCGAGCCCGCGGGTGAGGCCGGGGTGGCGGGTGTCCCGGTCCTCCGCCGCGGCGAGGACGGAGACGATGCCGGTGACGTCCGCCAGGCCGGCCAGGCGCTCCCGGAGGACGGCCCGGTCGGTGCACTCCGCGTCCAGGACCAGGCGCCGCACCTCGGCGCCGTGGGTCTCCAACGCGTCGGTGACGTCGGCGTCGTCGATGCCGTCGGCGGTGACCAGCAGCCAGGTGCCGGTCAGCGCTGCGCGAGGTACCTGGGTCAGTGGTGTCCAGGTGACGCGGTAGCGCCAGGAGTCGAGGGTGGCGCGCTGGGAGCGGGCCCGGCGCCAGGAGGTCAGGCCGGGCAGGATGGCGGCGACGGATTCCTCGTCGGTGCCGAGCGCCGCGGTCAGCGCGGAGACGTCCGCCTGCTCGACGGCGGCCCAGAACTCGGCGTCCATCGGCGCGTCGGCGGTGGGGTGGTCGGCCGCGGTGCGGGTGGGCCAGTACCGCTCGCGCTGGAAGGCGTAGGTGGGCAGGTCCGCCAGGGACGCGCCGGTCCCGGCGAAGGCGCCGGCCCAGTCCACGTCCACACCGCGCACGAACGCCTCGGCGGCGGACAGCAGGAAGCGGTCCAGGCCGCCCTGGTCGCGGCGGAGCGTGCCGGAGGCGAGGGCCGGTACGCCGGCCTCGTCGATCGCCTCCTGTACCGCCATCGCCAGTACCGGATGCGAGCTGACCTCGATGAACGCCCGGTACTCCGCCGCCAGCAACTCCCCTACCGCGTCGGCGAACCGCACCCGTCCGCGCAGGTTGCGGAACCAGTAGTCGGCGTTCAGCTCGCTCGTGTCCAGCCAGTCACCGGTGGCCGTGGAGAAGAACGGGATCTCCGAGGGCCGGGGGGCCACCTCCGCGAGCGCTTCGAGCAGTTCGTCGTGCAGGTCCTCGACCTGGTGCGAGTGCGAGGCGTAGTCCACCGCGATCCGCCGGGCGCGGATCTCCTCGGCGGTGAGCTGGGCGTACAGCTCGTCCAGTGCTGCCGGTTCGCCCGACACCACCGCCGAGCCGGGGCCGTTGACGGCGGCCACCGAGACCCGGCCCGCGAAGCCGTCCAGGCGGGCTTCGAGGGCGTCGACCGGCAGCGCGACGGACATCATCCCGCCGCGTCCCGCCAGCGAACGGCCGATCGCCTGGCTGCGCAGCGCCACGACGCGGGCGCCGTCCCGCAGCGACAGCGCGCCGGAGACCACCGCGGCGGCGATCTCGCCCTGCGAGTGCCCCACCACCGCGTCCGGCTCCACGCCGTGCGCACGCCACAGCGCCGCCAACGACACCATGACCGCGAACGACGCCGGCTGGACCACGTCCACCCGCTCCGGCGACGGCGCGCCCTCGGCGCCCCGCAGCACATCGAGGAGCGACCAGTCGGTGAACTCGGCCAGCGCCTCGGCGCATTCGGCCATCCGCTCGGCGAAGACCGGCGCCTCGTCCAGCAGTCGGGCGCCCATCCCGACCCACTGCGAGCCCTGGCCGGGGAAGACGAACACGGTGCGGCCCTCGACGTCCGCGACGCCCTCGGCGACGGTGTTCGTGGCGCGGCCGGCGGCCAGCGCCTGGCTGCCGGCGAGGAGTTCGGGGAGGTCGGGGGCGACGACGACGGCGCGGCGTTCGAGCAGGGCGCGGGCGGTGTGGAGGGTGTGGCCGATGTCCTGGGGCCGGAGTGCGGGGTCGGCCGTCACTCGGGTGGCCAGGGCGCCTGCCTGGTCGCGCAGGGCCTGTTCGTTGTGGCCGGAGAGGATCCAGGGCAGGGCCGCGACCGGTCGTGCGGGAGCGGTGTCGGCGGCGTCCGTGGTGTCTGCGGGTTCGGGTGCCTGTTCCAGCAGGGCGTGGGCGTTGGTGCCGCTGATGCCGAACGAGGAGACCGCGGCGCGCCGCGGGTGGCCGGTCTCCGGCCAGTCGCGGGCCTCGGTGAGCAGCCGCACCGTACCGGTCGACCAGTCCACGTGCGAGGAGGGCTCGTCCGCGTGCAGGGTCTGCGGCAGTCGGCCGTGGCGGAGCGCCATCACCATCTTGATGACGCCGGCGACGCCCGCGGCGGCCTGGGTGTGGCCGAGGTTGGACTTCAGGGAGCCGAGCCAGAGCGGTTGGTCGGGGGTGTGGGCCTGGCCGTAGGTGGCGAGCAGTGCCTGGGCCTCGATGGGGTCGCCGAGTCGGGTGCCGGTGCCGTGGGCCTCGACGGCGTCGATGTCGGCCGCGGTCAGGCCGGTCCGGGTGAGGGCGTCGTGGATGACCCGTTCCTGGGAGGGGCCGTTGGGGGCGGTCAGGCCGTTGGAGGCGCCGTCCTGGTTGACGGCGGAGCCGCGCAGGACGGCGAGGACGGGGTGGCCGTTGCGGCGGGCGTCGGAGAGGCGTTCGGCGACGAGGACGCCGACGCCCTCGGCCCAGCCGGTGCCGTCGGCGGCGTCGGAGAACGCCTTGCAGCGGCCGTCGGGGGCCAGGCCGCCCTGGGCGCTGAACTCGACGAAGACGGAGGGCTCGGTCAGGAGCGTGACGCCGCCGATCAGGGCGAGGGCGGATTCGCCGGTGCGCAGGGACTGGGCCGCCAGGTGCAGGGCGACCAGCGAGGAGGAGCAGGCGGTGTCGACGGTGACGGCCGGGCCTTCGAGGCCGAGGGTGTAGGAGAGGCGGCCGGAGAGGACGCTGGCGGCGGTGCCGGTCAGGGCGTGGCCGTGGAGTTCGGTGGCGGTGTCGGCGGCGGGGGCGCCCCAGTGGTAGGAGCCGACGAAGACTCCGGAGCGGCTGCCGCGCAGGGAGGTGGGGGCGATGCCGGCGCGTTCCAGGGCTTCCCAGGCGACTTCGAGGAGGAGGCGCTGCTGGGGGTCCATGGCGGTCGCCTCGCGCGGCGAGATGCCGAAGAAGGCGGCGTCGAAGTCGGCGGCGTCGTAGAGGAATCCGCCTTCGTGGGTGGTGCTGCTGCCTTCGCCGCTGCCGGTGAGGGTGGCCAGGTCCCAGCCGCGGTCCGCGGGAAATCCGGATATGGCGTCGGCGCCGGAGGACACCAGCTCCCACAGGGATTCGGGGGCGTTGACGCCGCCGGGGAGTCGGCAGCCCATTCCGACGATCGCTATGGGTTCGTGGTCCTTGGATTCCAGTTCGTCCAGGCGGCGTCGGGCGCGTCGGAGGTCGGAGGTGACCCGCCGGAGATAATCGACGATTTTCTCCTGCTGGTCGGGCTGGCCTTGCGGGAATTCCGGCATCGGTTTGTCCTCGTCATCGGGTCGCGAACGAAAGCAACAATTTCTCTATGTGGTTTCGAACTCTTCATCGATGATGTCGAGCAGTCTGTCGACCGACACCGTGTCGATGTCCTCGTCCGAGGAGGGCACCTGGGCAGGCGAGTTCTGGCGGAGGGCGGAGACGATGGCGCCCAACCGGTCGGCGACGGCCAGGCGTTCGGGGCCGTCCGAGGGCAGGTTCGCAAGGACCGTCTCGAACCTGGTGAGTTCGTCGTCGTACGCCCCGGGGTCGGCGGGGGCGTCGGCGACGAGGAGTTCCCCGATGCGGCGGGCCGCGCGCTGGGGGGTGGGGAAGTTGAAGACGAGGGTGGCCGGCAGGCGCAGTCCGGTGTGGGTGGCGAGCCGGTCGGTGAGTTCGACGCCGGCGAGCGAGTCGAAGCCGAGTTCCTTGAAGACGCTGCGGGCACCGACCGCCTCGGGGCCCGGGTGGCCGAGGACGGCGGCGGCCTGGGTGCGGACGAGGTCCAGGAGGTGGCGTTCCCGCGCGGCCGGTGGCAGCGCGCGGAGGTGGGCGGCGGGCTGCGGGCCGGTGGTGTCCGGCGGCAGTGCGGCGATGCTTTCGGGGTGGATCGCTGCGGGCCGGTCCATCTGGTGGACGGCGGGCCCGGTGGCGTCCGGGCGGGGCGGGGTCGGCCAGTACCGGACCCGCTGGAAGGCGTAGGTGGGCAGGTCGAGCCGGCGGGCGCCGGTGTCGGCGTAGAAGGCGGGCCACTCGACGGGGACGCCGCGGGTGTACAGGCGGCCCAGGGCGCCGGCGAACGCGGTCTCTTCGGGGCGGCCCTTGGCCAGGACCGGTACGGCGTCGGTGGCGCTGCCGGGCCCCAGGGTGTCGCGGGCCATGGCGGACAGCACGCTGCCCGGGCCGAGTTCGACCAGGACGTCGGCGCCGGCCTTGACCAGGGCGGTGATGCCGTCGGCGAAGCGGACGGTCTCGCGGACGTGGCGCACCCAGTAGTCGGGGGTGGTGATCTCGTCGCCGGCGGGTTCGCCGGTGAGGTTGGAGACCAGGGGTATCGACGGCTGGTGGAAGGCCAGTTGGCCGACGGCGTCCCGGAAGGCGTCCAGCATCGGCTCCATCAGGGGCGAGTGGAACGCGTGCGAGACGGCGAGGCGGCTGGTGCGCCGGCCGCGCTCGGCGAAGTGCGCGGCCAGGCGCAGTACGGCGTCCTCGGTGCCGGCGACGACGACCGCGGTGGGTCCGTTGACGGCGGCCAGCGCGGTGTGCGCGTCGAGCAGGGGGGCCACCTCGTCCTCGGTGGCCTCCAGTGCGGCCATCGCGCCGCCGGCCGGCAGCGCCTGCATCAGGGTGGCGCGGGCGGCCACCAGGCGGCCGGCGTCCTCCAGGGTCAGCACACCGGCGACATGGGCGGCGGCGATCTCGCCGACGGAGTGTCCGGCGAGGTGGTCGGGGCGGACGCCGAGGGACTCGATCAGCCGGTAGAGGGCGACCTCGACGGCGAACAGGGCGGGCTGGGTCCATCCGGTCCGGTCCAGCAGCGCCGCGTCGGTGCCCCACATCACCTCGCGCACCGGGCGGTCCAGGTGCGGGTCCAGGGTGCGGCAGACCTCGTCGAGGGCGTCGGCGAACACCGGGAAGCGGGCGGCGAGTTCGCGTCCCATGCCCAGGCGCTGGCTGCCCTGCCCGGAGAAGAGGACGGCGGTGCGGCGGTCGTCGGCCTCGCCGCGGGCGTGCTCGACGGCGCCGTCGGCGGTCGGCAGCAGGACCGCCCGGTGGCGCAGTGCGGCGCGGCCGGTGGCGAGGGAGTAGCCGACGTCGAGCGGGTCCGGGGCGGGCTCCCTGCCCAGGTGGGCCCGGAGGCGGGCGATCTGGTCGTCGAGGGCCTGCGGGGTGGCGGCGGCCAGGAGCCAGGGCACGGCGGTGGGGCGGAGGGTGCCGGGCCGGGTGGCGGGGGCCTCGGCGGGCGGGGCCTCCTCCAGGATCACATGGGCGTTGGTGCCGCTGAGGCCGAAGGAGGAGACACCGGCGCGGCGCGGCCGGTCGGTGCGCGGCCAGGCCGTGTCCTCGGTGAGGGGGGCGGCGGCGCCCTGGGACCAGTCCACCTGGCGGGTGGGGGTGGTGAGGTGGGGGATGCGCGGCATCAGGCCGTGGTGCAGGGCCTGGACGGTCTTGATGAGTCCGCCGATGCCGGCGGCGGCCTGGGCGTGGCCGATGCCGGCCTTCAACGAGCCGATGTACAGCGGGCGTTGCGCGTCGGGGCGCTGTCCGTAGGTGGCGAGGAGGGCGCGGGCCTCTATCGGGTCGCCGAGGGGGGTGCCGGTGCCGTGGGCCTCGACGAGGTCGATGTCGGCGGGGTCGAGCCGGGCGTCGGCCAGTGCGGCGCGGATGACGCGTTCCTGGGCCGGTCCGCTCGGGGCGGTCAGGCCGTGGGAGGCGCCGTCCTGGTTGACGGCGGAGCCGCGCAGGACGGCGAGGACGGGGTGGCCGGCGGCGCGGGCGGTGGACAGGTGCGTAAGGACGACGATGCCGACGCCCTCCGCCCAGGCGGTGCCGTCCGCGTCGTCGGAGAAGGGCTTGCAGCGGCCGTCCGCGGCGAGGCCGCCCAGCCGGGTGTGGCCGATGAAGGCGCCCGGGGTGGACATCACGGTGACGCCGCCGGCCAGCGCGGTGCCGCACTCCCCCGTGCGCAGGGCGCGCAGCGCCCAGTGGAGGGCGACCAGCGAGGAGGAGGACGTGGTGTCGACGGTGACGGCGGGGCCTTCGAGGCCGAGGACGTAGGCCAGGCGGCCGGAGGCGACGCCGGGTGCCAGGCCGGTCAGGGCGTGTCCGTCGAGGTCGTCGGGCGAGGCGTGGGTGACGGCGGCGTAGTCCTGGCCGCCGGCGCCGACGAAGACGCCGGTGCGGCTGCCGCGCAGGGAGTGCGGGTCGATGCCGGCGCGTTCCAGGGCTTCCCAGGCGGTCTCCAGGACGAGGCGCTGCTGCGGGTCGGTGGAGACGGCCTCGCGGGGCGACATGCCGAAGAAGGCGGCGTCGAAGTCGGCGGCGCCGGTGAGGAATCCGCCCTCCTGGGTCGCGCTGCGGCCGGGCCCGTCCCCGGCCAGGGCGGCCAGGTCCCAGCCGCGGTCGTCGGGGAAGGCGGTCATCGCGTCGCGGCCGCTGCGGGCCAGTTCCCACAGGTCCTCCGGTCCGGCCACGCCGCCCGGATAACGGCAGGCCATTCCGACGACCACCACCGGGTCCTCTTCGGCTCCGATCGTCATGCCACGCTCACCTCTGGGGAAAAGTCGGCCTCAACTCACCTCTGCGTGCCGGATCGTACGGTCACAAAGCCTGTACTTTTCCCTAAGGAATGACGGCGGCCGGCCGGGGGCATTGACCGGCGGGCCCGGAAAGGGCCGCCGCGGGGCGAAGACTAGGGAATCCCCGGTCGGTGGCGTGAGACGAAGTACCCGACCCGTTTTCCACGCGGCCCGTTCCGGGTGCCGGCCGGCGTCCGTTCCGGCAGTGCGCCTCCGGCTGCGGCGTCGGCGAATGCGGTCGCGCGGCGGCCGACCGGGTGGCCGCGTGGCGTGCGGGCCGGCGGCCCGCCACTTTCCGAGGGGTGTTGTCCATGGGCGCGAATCGGCGGCCGATCCTGTTCGTCAGTTATGCCGAAAGCGGCCTGCTCAATCCGCTGCTCGTGCTGGCCGGGGAATTGTCCCGGCGCGGGGTTGCGGACCTGTGGTTCGCGACGGACGAGAAGGCGCGCGAGGAGGTCGCGGCCGCGGCGGACGGCAGCCCGGTGCAGTTCGCCTCCCTCGGCGAGACCGTCTCGCAGATGTCCGCGGTCACCTGGGACGACGCCACCTATGCCGAGGTGACGCAGCGGTCGCGGTTCAAGGCGCACGCGGCGGTGATCCGGCATTCGTTCGCGCCGGAGTCGCGGATCGCGAAGTACCGGCGCCTGGAGGAGATCGTCGAGGAGGTCCAGCCGGCGCTGATGGTGATCGAGAGCATGTGCCAGTTCGGGCACGAGCTGGCGATCACCAAGGGCATTCCGTTCGTGCTCGGCGTGCCGTTCGTCCCGAGCAACGTCCTGACGTCGCATGTGCCGTTCGCCAAGTCCTACACCCCGTCGGGCTTCCCGGTGCCGCATTCGGGACTGCCGGCCGCGATGACGCCTGCCCAGCGGATCGAGAACCAGCTGTTCCGGGTGCGGACGCTCGGGATGTTCCTGACGTCGGAGATCCGCAAGGTCGTCGAGGAGGACAACCGGATCCGCACCGAGCTGGGGATCGCGCCGAAGGCACGGCAGATGATGGCGCGGGTCGACCATGCGGAGCAGGTGCTGTGCTACTCCGTGCCCGAGTTGGACTACCCGTTCCCGATGCATCCGAAGATGCGGCTGGTGGGCACGATGGTGCCGCCGCTGCCCCAGGCACCGGACGACGACGGGCTCGGGGACTGGCTGTCGGCACAGAAGTCCGTGGTCTACATGGGCTTCGGCACCATCACCCGGCTCACCCGCGAGCAGGTGGCGTCGCTGGTGGAGGTCGCGCGGCGACTGGACGGCGCGGGCCATCAGGTGCTGTGGAAACTGCCCCGCAGCCAGCAGGAGTTGCTGCCGCCGGCCGAGCAGCTGCCGGCCAACCTGCGGATCGAGAACTGGGTGCCGTCGCAGCTGGACGTGCTGGCGCATCCGAACGTGAAGGTGTTCTTCACCCACGCCGGCGGCAACGGCTACCACGAGGGGCTGTACTTCGGGAAGCCGCTGGTGGTGCGGCCGCTGTGGGTGGACTGCGACGACCAGGCGATCCGGGGCCAGGACTTCGGGGTGAGCCTGACGCTGGACCGGCCGGAGACCGTGGACGTCGAGGACGTCCTGGACAAGATCACCCGGGTGCTCGACCACCCCTCCTACACCGAGCGCGCGGAGTACTTCGCCGGGCTGCTGCGGGACGCCGGCGGCCGGGCCGCGGCGGCGGACCTGCTGCTCGGCCTTCCCGCCCTGGCAACCGACTGACCGAGGAAGAGACCACTGATGTCCTTTACCCATCCGGTGTCCATGCCGTGGCTCAACGGCCGCGAACTCGACTATGTGACCGAGGCCGTCGGCGGCGGCTGGATCTCCTCCCAAGGGCCGTATGTCAAGCGGTTCGAGGAGGCGTTCGCGGCCTACAACGACGTGCCCTACGGCGTCGCCTGTTCGTCGGGGACCACGGCGCTGACGCTGGCGCTGCGGGCGCTCGGCGTCGGTCCCGGTGACGAGGTGATCGTCCCGGAGTTCACGATGATCGCGTCGGCGTGGGCGGTCACCTACACCGGTGCCACGCCGGTGTTCGTGGACTGCGGCGACGACCTGAACATCGACGTGTCCCGCATCGAGGAGAAGATCACCCCGCGCACCAAGGTGATCATGCCGGTGCACATCTACGGCCGGCAGTGCGACATGGACGCCGTGCTGGAGTTGGCGTACGAGTACAACCTGCGGGTGGTGGAGGACTCCGCGGAGGCGCACGGGGTGCGGCCGCGGGGCGACATCGCCTGTTTCTCGCTCTTCGCCAACAAGATCATCACGGCTGGCGAGGGCGGGGTGTGCCTGACCCGGGACGCGCACCTGGCCGAGCAGATGGCGCACCTGCGGGCGATGGCGTTCACCAAGGACCACAGCTTCCTGCACAAGAAGCTGGCCTACAACTACCGCATGACCAACATGCAGGCCGCGGTGGCGCTCGCGCAGACCGAGCAGCTCGACATGATCCTGGCCCTGCGCCGGGACATCGAGAAGCGGTACGACGAGGCGCTGCGCGACGTCCCCGGGATCACGCTGATGCCGCCGCGCGATGTCCTGTGGATGTACGACCTGCGGGCCCAGCGGCGCGAGGAGCTGTGTGCCTACCTCGCCGGCGAGGGCATCGAGACCCGGGTGTTCTTCAAGCCGATGAGCCGTCAGCCGGGCTACTTCGACGCCGACTGGCCCGCGCTCAACGCGTCCCGGTTCAGCGCGGACGGCTTCTACCTGCCGACGCACACCGGACTGACGCCGCAGGACCAGGAGTTCATCACCGGCCGGATCCGCGCGTTCTACGGAGTGGCATGAGCACCGAAGCGCAGCAGCAGACCGCGGTGGGACGGTGCCCGGTCGCCTTCCCCCTGCGGCAGCCGGGGCGGCCCTTCCCGCCGCCGGAGTACGCGCGGTACCGGGCGGGCAGCGGACTGGTCCGCTCCGAACTGCCCAGCGGGCCGGTGTGGTTGGTGACCCGGCACGAGGACGTCCGGACGGTGCTGACCGATCCGCGGATCAGCGCCGACCCGTCCAAGCCCGGTTTCCCCAAGGCCGGCCGGACCGGCGGGGCGCCGTCGCAGCACGAGGTGCCGGGCTGGTTCGTGGCGATGGACCCGCCGGAGCACGGCCGGTTCCGCAAGACCCTGATCCCGGAGTTCACCGTGCGCAAGGTGCGGGAACTACGGCCGGTGATCCAGCAGATCGTGGACGAGCGGATCGACGCGATGCTGGCCGCCGGTACCTCGGCGGACCTCATCGAGTCCTTCGCCCTGCCGGTGCCGTCCCTGGTGATCTCCAGTCTGCTGGGGGTGCCCAAGGCCGACCGGGACTTCTTCGAGGGCCGCACCCGGGTCCTGGTCCGGCTCAGTTCGACCGACGAGGAGCGCGACAAGGCGACCCAGGCGCTGCTGCGGTATCTGGGCCGGCTCATCCAGATCAAGCAGCGGCGTCCGGGCGACGACCTGATCAGCCGGTTGATCGCCGCGGGCACGCTGTCCCGGCAGGAGCTGTCCGGGGTCGCGATGCTGCTGCTGATCGCCGGGCACGAGACGACGGCGAACAACATCGGCCTGGGTGTGGTGCAGTTGCTCACCAACCCGCAGTGGATCGGTGACGACCGGATCGTCGAGGAGCTGCTGCGCTACTACTCGGTGGCCGATCTGGTGGCGTTCCGGGTGGCCGTCGAGGACGTGGAGATCGGCGGCCAGCTGATCCGGGCCGGTGAGGGCATCGTGCCGCTGATCGCCGCGGCCAACCACGACGACACGGTGTTCGCGGGGCCGCAGGAGTTCGACCCGGAGCGCTCGGCGCGGTCCCATGTGGCGTTCGGCTACGGCATCCACCAGTGCCTGGGCCAGAACCTGGTGCGCATGGAGATGGAGGTCGCCTACCGGACGCTGTTCGCGCGGATGCCCTCGCTCGCGCTCGCCGTGCCGGTGGAGGAGCTGCCGCTGAAGTACGACGGGGTGCTGTTGGGTCTGCACGAGCTGCCCGTCACCTGGAAATGACCCCGAGGTCGGGCCGCCCGGTGGCGGCCCGGCCTCGGGGAGCGAACCCACCCTCGGAGGAACATCGTGCGTATCACCGTGGACACCGGCCGCTGTGTCGGTGCCGGACAGTGCGTCCTGACCGCACCGGACCTTTTCGACCAGGACGACGACGGCCTGGTGACCGTCCTGGCCCCGCCGGCGGACGGCCCGCCCCTCGCCGGCGCCCAGGAGGCGGCGTCGCTCTGCCCGTCCGGGGCGATCACCGTCACGGAGAGCTGAGCCGCCGGGCACCGGGTGCCTGAGGAATGCCTGCGGGCCCCCGGCTGCATGAGCCGGGGGCCCGTACCGCTGCCGCGCCGTGCCGGGCGCGGGTGGGGTCACCAGGTGACGGGCAGCTCCGGGAGGCCGCCGGACAACTGGCCGGAGAGCATCTGCAGTTCCTCGACCGGACGGGCCAGGCGCAGGTCGGGCAGGCGGGTGAAGAGCAGGGTGTAGGCGGTGCGCAGGAGGACGCGGGCCAGCGGCGCGCCGATGCAGTGCCACATGCCGTGGCCGAACGTCAGGTGCGGGTTGGGGGCGCGCCGGATGTCGAAGAGCTCGGGGTCGTCGAAGACCGCGCGGTCGAAGTTGACCAGGGTGAAGTCCAGCAGCACCAGGTCGCCGGCCTTGATGGTCACGTCCCCGACCGGCACGTCGGCGGTGGCGTACCGCGGCAGCACCGAGCCGCCGGCCTTTGCACACCGCAGGATCTCCTCGACGGCGCCGCGCATCAGCTTCTCGTCGGCCAGGGCCGCCGCGCGCTGGTCGGGGTGCTGGGTGAACAGCACCACGCCCAGGTCGACGTGGCTGGCGGCGCTGTCCAGGCCGGCGAAGAGCAGTCCGGCGGCGATCGGGCCGATGCGTTCGTCGGACGGCACCCGCAGGCACAGCCGGGAGATGACGTCGTCCTCCGGTTCGGCGCGCTTGCGGCGGGCCAGTGCGGACAGCAGGCCGAACAGCTCGTCCTGGCCTTCCTGGACGCGTGCCGGGTCGTCGAGCTCGCCCAGCTTGGTCAGGACGGCGACCAGTCGGAGCTGTTCCTCGGCGGGCACGCCGAGCAGCGTGCACAGCACCGACAGGGAGTACGGCAGCGAGAAGCTCCCGTGCAGGTCGGCGGGTTGGCCCTGGGCGGTGAAGCGGTTCAGGGCCTCCTCGGCGAGGGCCTGGACCCTTGGCTCCAGGTCCATGATGCGGCGGGCGGAGAACTGCGGGGTGAGCAGGGAGCGCATCTCGGTGTGGATGGCGCGGGCCTGGTCGATGTCGTCGGTGACGAGCAGGTCCAGGAACGGGTTGCGCACGTAGCGCGGTGCGTTGGCCGGGTCGGTGTGGGCGCGGGCCAGCCGCTCGTCGTGCAGCAGCTGCTTGAGTTCGGCGTGCCGGGTGACCAGCCAGCCCTCGTCGCCGGCGGGGGTGCGGACCTTGCAGACGGGGGCGCGCGACTGTAACTCGCGCAGCAGCGGGCTCAGGTGGAGGACGGGGGACGCCTCCGCCTTGAGGGCGGGCGGCGCGCTGGATGGGGTCATGGGGGGCTCCTTGTCGGGCGTTGCCGTGCGGGTGGCCGACGCCGCCTGCGCACGAACGGGCGCGCCGGGGCGGCGCCGGTGGGCGCCGCCCCGACAGGTGGGGGGAGGCCCGGCAGGCGGGGAGCCGGCCGGGCCGGATGTCAGGCCGCGGGGTCCGGCAGTTCCGCGAGCCACTCCTCGATGATCTGCGCGGTCCGGGCGGAGTGCTCCTTGGCGAGGGAGAGGTGGTCGGCCTCGATGTCGCGGACCTCGTCGGCGGGGACCGCGGAGGTGTCCAGGCGGAAGCCGTCGAGGGCCTGGGCGGCGCGCACGAGGAGGGTCGGCGCGCTGGGTGCGGGCGCCTCGATGTCGGTCATCGCCATGAACCAGTGGGCCATGGCCGACATCCGGGCGCTGTTCAGCGTCACCGACGGCGAGTCGATGTCGGCGAGGTAGAACCGCGTGGTGCGGTCCAGGTCGTTGCCCTCACCCGGGTTGTAGCGGATGGAGGCGGTGTCGAGGAGGATGACCGCCTCGGGGCGGACGTCCCAGGTGTCCTCCAGGACGCCGGCGGCGAGGTAGGCGAGCGAGCCGCCGGTGGAGTGGCCGACCATGACGAACGGTTCGCCGTCGCTGGCCATCAGGACGCTCTCGGCGACGATCCGGGCGGCGGCCTCGCTGGTGGCGGGCAGCAGTTCACCGGGGGCGAAGCCCATCAGCGGCACCGCGGAGACATGGCGCCTGCCGCGGAAGTGCGCCGCGATCCGTGCGTACTGGTGGACGCCGCCGGTGGCGCCCGGGGCGCTGACGAAGATCAGCCGGGGGTGTTCGGGGCCGTCGGCGAGGGTGACCGGCTCGGACAGTTCCTCCAGTTCGGCCGGGGAGTCGAACATCGGCCGGGTGTTGGCGACGGCCTTGAGCATCCGCATCGCCTCGACGAGTTTGCCGCCGCGCACCGCGTTGTAGAACAGGCCCTCCAGGGTGTCGTCGGAGTCGACCGTGGAGCGGGACGCGGTGGTCTGGCCGGGCCGGCCGGGCTCGGGGCCCTCGCCGAGTTCCTGGTGCAGCCAACGGGCCAGTTTGACGGGCGTCTTGTTGTCGAAGACGACCGAGGAGGGCAGGCGCAGGCCGAGGATCTCGGCGAGTTGGTTGCGCAGGCTGACGGAGACCAGGGAGTCGAAGCCCAGCTCCAGGAAGCCGCGTTCGGGGTCGACGGCGGAGGGGTCGGGGTGGCCCAGGAGTCCGGCGGTGTACCCGACGACGAGGTCGGTGAGCAGCTGTTCCTGACCGGCCGCGTCGAGGCGGTGGAGGCGTTCGCGGAGGGTGACCGGTGAGCGGTCGGCGGTGGCCGCGGTGCGGCGGGGCCGGGGCACCAGGTCACGCCAGAGCGCGGGCAGGACCTGCTGGTCGCGCAGCCCGGCCACGTTGATGCGGCTGGGCACCACGGTCGGTTCGGGGCGGGCGAGGGCGGCGTCGAACAGGGCCAGGCCGTCCTCGATGGCCAGGGGCGGCAGGCCGCCGCGTGCCATGCGGGCGAGGTCGGCGTCGCTGATCGAGGCGGTCATGCCGCTGCCTCTCCCCCACGGGCCCCAGGCCAGGGAGAGTGCGGGCAGGCCCTGGTCGGCGCGGTGCCGGGCGAGGGCGTCGAGGTAGGCGTTGGCGGCGGCGTAGTTGCCCTGGCCGGGGCTGCCGAGGACGCCGGAGACCGAGGAGTACAGCACGAAGCCGGCCAGGTCCAGGTCGCGGGTGGCGTCGTGCAGATGCCAGGCGGCGTCGGCCTTCGGCCGGAGCACGGTGGCGAGTTGTTCGGGGGTGAGGGAGCCGGTGAGGGCGTCGTCCAGGGTGCCGGCGGTGTGTACGACGGCGGTCAGCGGGTGGGCCGCGGGGACCGAGGCGAGGAGTGCGTCCAGTGCGGTGCGGTCGCCGACGTCGCAGGCGGCGATCCGCACCGTGGCGCCCTGTGCGGTCAGTTCCTCGGCCAGCTCCCGGGCGCCGGGGGCGTCCGGGCCGCGGCGGCCGGCGAGCAGCAGGTGGCGGGCGCCGCGGGTGGTGGCCAGGTGGCGGGCGAGGGCGGCGCCGAGGCCGCCGGTGCCGCCGGTGATCAGGACGGTGCCGTCGGGGTCCCAGGCGCGGGCGGGGGCGGTGTCGGCGGCCGGTTCCGGCAGTCGGGCCAGGCGGGCGGCGCGGACGGCGTGGTCGCGGACGGCGAGTTGCTGTTCGTCGAGGGTGAGGACGTGCGGCAGCATGCCGGCGGACCGGAAGGCGTCGTCGAGGTCGACGAGCAGCAGGCTGCCCGGGTTCTCGGTCTGGGCGGAGCGCACCAGGCCCCAGACGGCGGCGGCGGCCGGGTCGGTGACGGTCTCGCCGTCGGCGGCGAGGGCGCCGCGGGTGACGAAGACCAGGCGGGCGCCGGCCAGTCGGGGTTCTGCCAGCCATTCCTGGAGCAGTGCCAGTACCCGGGTGGTGAGGGCGTGCACGGTCCCGGGTCCGGCGTCGGGGCCGCCGACGACGGGGATGAGGAAGACGTCGGGGGCCGCGCCGCCGTCGCCGAGGGCGCCGCCGAGGGACGCGGCGTAGGCGCTGACGGTCTCGTCGGCGCGGTGCAGTGCGTAGCCCAGGTCCAGTTCGTCGTCGCCGACGACGGCCCAACGGGTGCCGACGGCCCGGGCGCCGGGGTCGACCGGCACCCAGTCCAGGTGGAACAGGCCGCCGGATCCGGTGCGGTCGGCCGGTGTGGCGGCCGGGCGGTGCCGCGCGGAGCCGAGGGTGACGGTGTCGGCGGTCAGGACGGGGCCGCCGGCGGGGTCGGTGGCGGTCAGGGTCAGGGTGTCGGGCCCGGTCGCGGTGAGCCGGACCCGCAGCGCGGTGGCTCCGGTGGCGTGCAGGGTGAGCCCGGCCAGGCCGGTCGGTGCGGGGGCGGCGTCCAGCGCCGCGGCGGCGCGCAGCGCGGTGGTCAGCAGCGCGGGGTGGAGGCCGAAGGCCCGGTCGGCGGCGGTGGCGGTGGGCAGGGCGACCTCGGCGAAGACCTCGTCGTCGCGGCGCCAGACGCCGCACAGGCCCTGGAAGGGCGGGCCGTAGTGGTGTCCGGCGGCGTCGGCGGCCTCGTCGAGGTCGGCGGCGGGCACCGGGAGGGCGTCGCGCGGCGGCCACGCGGAGGCGTCGGGGTCGGTGGGGGCCGCGGGGTCGTCGGAGGTGAGGAGTCCGGTGGCGCAGGTGGTCCAGGGGGCGTCCTCGGTGGCCGCGGGGCGGGCGTGGACGGTCAGCGGCCGGTGGCCGGCGGTGTCGGCGGCGCCGACGCGTACCTGGAGGGTGACGGCGTCGCCGTCGCCGAGGGCGAGCGGCGCCGGCAGGTCGAGCCGCGCCACGTGCGGGGTTCCGCTCATCTCGCCTGCGCGGACGGCGAGTTCGACGAAGGCGGCGGCGGGGACGGTGGGCCGGCCGTCGACGCGGTGGTCGCCGAGCCAGGGGTGGGTGGGGAGGGCGAGCCGGCCGGTCAGTACGGTCTCGTCGGCGTCGGCGAGGGTGACGGCCGCGCCGAGCAGCGGGTGGGCGGCGGCGGTCAGGCCGAGGTCGGCCGGGTCGCCGGTCAGCGCGCGGACGGTCGGCCAGTACCGCTCGTGCTGGAACGGGTAGGTGGGCAGGGCGACGGGGCCGGCCTGCGGGGTCAGGGTGCCGGCGAACACCGCGTCCCAGTCGACGGACGCGCCGTGCGCCCACAGGGTGCCCAGCGCGGCGAGCACGGTGGTCTCCTCCGGCCGGTCCTTGCGCAGTGCGGGCACGGCGGTGGTGGCCGGGTCGGTGAGGTTCTCGCGGACCAGGGCGGACAGCACGCCGTCCGGGCCGAGTTCGAGGAAGGTCCGCACGCCGCGGTCGGCGAGGGTGCGCACGCCGTCGCCGAAGCGGACGGCCTGCCGTGCGTGGCGCGCCCAGTAGTCCGGGGTGGCCAGCTCCTCGGCGGTGGCCGGAAGGCCGGTGAGGTTGGAGATGACGGGGATCTGCGGCGCGGCGAACGTGAGTGGGGCCAGGGCCTTTTGGAAGGCGTCCAGCATCGGGTCCATGAGCGGCGAGTGGAAGGCGTGGCTGACCGGGAGCCGGGTGGTGCGCCGGCCCAGGTCGGCGAAGTGCCGGCGGACGTCGAGGACCGCGTCCGTGGCGCCGGAGACGACGACGGCGCGGGGGGCGTTGACCGCGGCGATCGCGGCGCCCTCGGCCAGCAGCGGGCGGGCCTCCTCCTCGGTGGCCTCCAGCGCCACCATCGCGCCGCCGGGCGGCAGTTCGCTCATGGCGGCGGCGCGGGCGGCCACCAGGGTGCAGGCGTCGGCCAGGGACAGTACGCCGGCGACGTGCGCGGCGGTGAGTTCGCCGATGGAGTGTCCGGTGACGTAGTCGGGGGTCAGGCCCCAGGAGGCCAGCAGGCGGTAGAGCGCGACCTCGACGGCGAACAGCGCGGGCTGGGTGTGCCGGGTGTCGTCCAGCCGCGCCCGGTCCTCGCCCCAGACGACCTCGCGCAGCGAGGTGTCGAGCCGGGCGTCGAGCAGGGCGACGGTCTCGTCGAAGGCCGCGGCGAACACCGGGTATCGGGCGTGCAGTTCGCGTCCCATGCCCAGGCGTTGGGAGCCCTGGCCGGAGAACAGCACGGCCAGGCCGCCGCGGTCGCCGGTGGGGACGCTGCCGCGCGCCGCTTCGGTGAGCGTGTCGCCCTCGTGGACCAGCAGTGCGCGGTGCGCGAAGGCGGTGCGGGTGGTGGCGAGAGCGAAGCCGACGTCGGCTGCGCGGTGTCCGGGTGCGGTGGTCAGGGCGCGGACCTGGGCCAGCTGGGCGTCGAGGGCGCCGGCGGTGCGGGCGGCGACGGGCCAGGGGACGGCGCGGGGGGTGCGGGCGGGGGCGTCGGCCGCGGTGGTCGGCTGTGCGGCGGCGTCCGGCGCAGCGGCGGGCGCCTGCTCCGGCTCCGACGTGCCGGGTGCGGGGGCCTGTTCGAGGATGACGTGGGCGTTGGTGCCGCTGATGCCGAAGGAGGAGACTCCCGCCCGGCGCACCCGGTCGCCCTCGGGCCAGGCGACGGGCTCGGTGAGCAGCCGCACGGCGCCTTCGTCCCAGTCGATGTGCGAGGAGGGGGTGTCGATGTGCAGGGTCTGCGGGAGCTGTCCGTGGCGCAGGGCCAGCACCATCTTGATGACGCCGGCGACGCCCGCGGCGGCCTGGGTGTGGCCGAGGTTGGACTTCACCGAGCCGAGCCACAGCGGGCGTGCGGGGTCCCGGTCCTGGCCGTAGGTGGCGAGCAGCGCGCCGGCCTCGATGGGGTCGCCGAGGCGGGTGCCGGTGCCGTGCGCCTCGACCGCGTCCACCTCGCCGGGGGCCAGGCCGGCGCCGGTCAGTGCCTGGCGGATGACGCGTTGCTGCGCGGGGCCGTTGGGGGCGGACAGGCCGTTGGAGGCGCCGTCCTGGTTGACGGCGGAGCCGCGGAGGACGGCGAGGACCGGGTGGCCGTTGCGCTGGGCGTCGGAGAGCCGCTCGACGAGGAGCAGGCCGACGCCCTCGGACCAGCCGGTGCCGTCGGCGGCGTCGGCGAACGCCTTGCAGCGGCCGTCGGGCGCCAGTCCGCCCTGGAGGCTGAAGCCGGCGAAGCTCGACGAGGTGGTCAGCACCGTGACGCCGCCGGCCAGGGCCAGGCCGCATTCGCCGGCGCGAACGGCCTGTGCGGCCAGGTGGAGGGTCACCAGGGACGAGGAGCAGGCGGTGTCGAGGGTGACGGCCGGGCCTTCGAGGCCGAGGGCGAAGGCGAGGCGGCCGGAGAGGACGCTGGCGGCCAGGCCGTTGCCCGCGTAGCCGCCCATGTCGTCCTGCGCGGCGAGGACCAGGTGAGCGTAGTCCTGGCCGTTGGTGCCGACGAAGACGCCGGTGCGGGAGCCGCGCAGACCGGCCGGGTCGATGCCGGCGCGCTCGACGGCCTCCCAGGCGGTCTCCAGCAGGAGCCGCTGCTGGGGGTCCATGGCGAGGGCCTCGCGCGGGGAGATGTCGAAGAAGCCGGGGTCGAAGTCGGCCGCGCCGGGCAGGAATCCGCCCTCCTGGGTGGCGCTGCGGCCGGGGCCGTCCCCGGCCAGGGCCGCCAGGTCCCAGCCGCGGTCGGCGGGGAACGGCCCGATGCCGTCCCGGCCGGCGGACAGCAGCTCCCACAGGTCCTCCGGGGAGCGCACGCCGCCGGGGAAGCGGCAGGCCATGCCGACGATCGCCACGGGTTCATGGCGCCCCGCCTCCACCTCCTGGAGGCGCTGACGGGTCTGGTGGAGGTCCTTGGTGACCCACTTCAGATAGTCGACGAGCTTCTTTTCGTCCGGCATGGTCCGGGAAACCTTCCTCAGATGTGGTGCGGGAGCGGCGGGTTGGGGCCTGTCGTCACATCCCCGTCGGGAAGGTGGCGACAGGCCCTGGGGCGGGTCAGGAGTCCGCCCGCCGCCCGAGCTCGTGGTCGATGAAGGCGAGGACCTCGTCGGCGCTCGCCGCTTCGATGCGGGCGTCGACGGTCGGCCCGCCGTCGTCCTGCCGGGTGGCGTCCCACTGGGCCAGTAGCTGCCGCAGCCGCCCGGCGACGTCCCGGCGGGTGGTGTCGTCCACCCCGTCGGGGGTCAACTCGACTGCCAGTCGGTCGAGTTCGGCCAGCGGCGAGCGGTCCTGGGCGGCGGTTGCCGCGCCGAGCACCGTCGGTGCCAGGTAGCGGGCGACCGCGGTCGGTGTCGGGTGGTCGAAGACGAGCGTGGCGGGCAGCCTGGCGCCGGTGGCGGCGGCCAGCCGGGTGCGCAGTTCGACGGCCATCAGCGAGTCGAATCCGAGGCGGTTGAAGTCCCGTTCGGCCGGGACGGCGTCCGCCCCGCGGTGGCCGAGGACCGCGGCGGTCTCGGTGCGGACCAGGTCGAGCAGGGCGTGGTGCTGCTGCTCGGTGTCCAGGGCGGCCAGTCGGCGCGCCAGTCCCCCGCCGTGCCCGGCCGCGGCGGCCGTGCGGCGCCGGCCGCGGACCAGGGCCCGCAGTACCGCGGGGACCTGTGCCTCGGCGGGTGCGGTGGCGGCCCGGGAGAGGCGTACCGCGACGGCCGGTCCGTCGGCCCGGTTCCCGGCCGCGTCGAACAGGGCCAGGCCCTGCTCCGCGGTGAGCGGCGGCATGCCGGAGCGCTCCATACGGGCCAGGTCGGCGGCGCCGAGGGTGCCGGTCATGCCGGCGTCCTGCGCCCACGGCCCCCAGGCCAGCGCGTGGCCGGGCAGGCCCTGCGCGGCGCGGTGGGCGGCGAGCGCGTCGAGGAAGGTGTTGGCGGCGGCGTAGTTGCCCTGGCCGGGGCCGCCGGTGACGCCGGCGACCGAGGAGTACAGCACGAAGCCGGCCAGGTCCAGGCCGCGGGTGGCCTGGTGCAGATGCCAGGCGGCGTCGGCCTTGGGCCGCAGGACGGTGTCCAGCCGGGCGGGCGTCAGCGTGCCGACGGTCGCGTCGTCGAGGACGCCGGCGGTGTGCACGACGGCGGTCAGCGGGTGCTCCGGCGGGAGCCCCGCGAGCAGTCCGTCCAGGGCGGTGCGGTCGGCGACGTCGCAGGCGGCGACGGTGACCTCGGCGCCGAGCGCGGCCAGTTCGTCGCGCAGGGCGGTGGCGCCGGGGGCGTCGGGTCCGCGGCGGCCGGCGAGCAGCAGGTGCTTGATGCCGTGTCCGGTGACCAGGTGGCGGGCGAGGAGGCCGGCCAGGCCGCCGGTGCCGCCGGTGATCAGGACGGTGCCGTCGCGGTTCCAGGCCCGCACCGGGTGCGCGGCGGTGGCGGATGCGGCGGTGGCGCGGGTCAGCCGGGCGACGGTCAGTGCGCCGCCGCGGACCGCGGCCTGGGTCTCGCCGGCGTCGAGCAGTGCCGCCAGGGCCGCGGGCGCGGCGACGCCGTCGGCTCCCGCCTGCTCGACGGGGTCGAGGTCGAGCAGCAGGAAGCTGCCCGGGTGTTCCGACTGGGCGGAGCGGACCAGTCCCCAGACCGGGGCCGCCGCCAGGTCGTGCACTTCCTCCGTCCCGGCGGCGAGGGCGCCGCGGGTGACGATCACCAGGCGGGAGTCGGCGGTGCGGGCGTCGGCGGTCCAGCGCTGCACCAGTTCCAGCACCGCCGTGGTGGTGGAGCGGACCGCGGCGGGCAGGTCGTCGTCCCGGTCCGGTGCGCCCACCACGGGTGCGAGGACGAGCGGGGGCAGCGGGGCGGCGTCGTCGAGCAGCGCGGCCCACGACGCGACGCGGCGGGCATCCCCGTCCGCGGCGCCCAACGCGCCGGCCAGCTCGGCCAGTTCGTCGCCGAGTACGGCGTACGGCACCTCGCCGCCGGTGCCCGGGGCCTCGGGTGCGGGGACCCAGTCCAGGTCGAGCAGGACCGCGTCGCCGCCGGCCGCGGCCGGTTCGGCGCGCTCGGCGGCGGGCCGGCCCAGGGTGATCCCGGTGGCAGAGAGGACCGGGGCGCCCTGCGGGTCGGCGGCCGCCAGGGACCAGGTGTCCGCACCGCGCGGGGTGAGGTGGACCCGGAGGGCGGTGGCGGACGCGGCGTGCAGGGTGAGGCCCTGCCATGCGACGGCGTCCAGGGCGTCGTCGCCGTCGAGCAGGCCGCCGGCGCGGACCGCGGTGTCCAGGAGCGCCGGGTGGAGCGCGAACGCCCGCTCGGCGGGGCCGGGTTCGGGGAGTTCGAGCTCGGCGAAGACCTCGCCGTCCCGCTGCCAGGCCGCCGTGATCCCGGTCGGGCCGTCGGGGGTGGGCAGCGCGTCGAGGGGCACGGCGCGCTCCGGCGGCCAGACGTCCGGTGTGGTCGGGGGCAGTGTGGTGGTGTCGGTGAGCACGGCGGTGGCGTGCAGTGTCCAGGGGGCGTCGGCGGTGTCGTCGGGGCGGGCGTGCACGGACAGGGCGCGCCGGCCGGAGTCGTCCGGGGCGGCCACCTTGACCTGGAGGCGCTGTGCCTGTCCGCCGGTGAGGACGAGCGGTGCGGTGAGGGTCAGTTCGGCCAGCGTCGGGCAGTCGGCCTCGTCGCCGGCGCGGACGGCGAGTTCGGCGAGGACGGCGGTGGGCAGGACGGTGCGGCCGTCCTTCTCGTAGGCGGCGAGCCACGGTTGGGTGGTCGTCGACAGCCGGCCGGTGAGCAGGACCTCCGCGGAGCCGGCGACCGTGGTGGCGGCGCCGAGCAGCGGGTGCCGGCCCGCTTCCAGGCCGAGCCCGCCGGCGTCGCCGGGCGTGCCGGTGGCGACGGAGGGCCAGTACCGCTCGCGTTGGAAGGCGTAGGTCGGCAGGGCGACCCGCCGGCCGCCGGTGCCGGCCAGGACGCCGGTCCAGTCGACCTCGGCGCCGGCGACGTGCAGTCGGGCGGCGGCGGTGAGGGCGGTGTGCTCCTCGGGGCGGTCCTTGCGCAGGACGGGCACCACGACGGTGTCCTCGTCGGGCAGGCAGGCGCCGGCCAGGGCGGCGAGGACGCCGTCGGGGCCGATCTCCAGGAAGGCGGTGGCGCCGTGTTCGGCCAGTGCCCGGACGCCGTCGGCGAACCGGACCGTCGCCCGCACATGCCGCACCCAGTAGTCGGCGGTGCACAACTCCCCTGCCGCAGTCACCTCGCCCGTCACGTTGGACACCACGGGGATGCCGGGCTGCCGGTAGTCGAGGCTTTCGGCGACGGTACGGAACTCGTCCAGCATCGGGTCCATCAGCGGCGAGTGGAAGGCGTGGCTCACCGCCAGACGGCTCGTCCGCCGTCCCCGCTCGGCCAGTTGGTCCACGACGCGTGCCACGGCCGCCTCCGCGCCGGAGACCACCACCGACACCGGGCCGTTCAC